>JACUUM010000028.1 GCA_014859305.1 Coriobacteriia bacterium | reverse complement strand
CCGGCGCGGCTTCTCCACCGGCGCGGCGTGGCGTGCCGCTTCCGCCGCGCTGGGGCAGGACGGCCGCAGCCGCTCCGAAGCCGACGGTGGATGAGCAGGCGGCAGGAGCCGTGAGCGGGCGGCGGGCAGGACACCACCTGCCTTCGCGGTGCGAACGCCTACGCTCCGTCCACCTTGACCGGCGGGTTCCTCGGCTATAGCATTGGCATCGGCAAATGTGATCATCCCGCTCCGCAGTGGAGCGGTGTGTGCGTGTGAGAGGCTTGTACGGCACGTCCCCCGGAAGGACCGGGGGGTCGCCGTGTACCCGCGTTGAGACCTTGCGCCGACCGCGCGCACAACGAATCGCACTTGCCGGGCGCCGTGCGTCCGGCTTTTCCGTTCTTCGGCCCCCGGCGGGCTGAAGCCGGTGGAAGCGGTCCGAAGGTACCGCGAGCCGCCGCCGGCGCTCCATACCGCGATACGGATGTTTCACGGAAGGAGGAGCGCCATGGAGATCGTCCCTATCGTCGTAGCCCTGCTCGTCGGCGCTGTCCTCGGCTATCTGCTGTACCGCTTCTCCGTCGCCAGCAGGTACGATCGCGCCCGGCACTCAGCCGAGCGCATCGTCGCCGACGCGGACAAGCAGGCCGAGACGCTCAGGAAGGAGGCGCTGCTCGAGGCGAAGGACGAGATCTTCCGCATGCGAGCCGACGCGGAGGAGGAAGCCAAGGAGCGCCGCAAGGAACTCGGGGGCCTCGAGAACCGGCTGATACAGCGCGAGGAGAGCATCGAGCGCCGAGCCGAGAGCCTCGACAAGCGCGAGCACCAGCTCGCAAGCATCCAGGGGCAGGTCGATAAGCGTGCCGCCGACCTCGAGGAGCTCATCGCCGAGGAGCGCGACCGCCTCGAGTCGCTGGCCGGCATGACGGCCGAGGACGCCAAGAGCGAACTGCTCGGCCGCATCGCGGACGACGTGAAGCGAGAGGCCGCGACGTTCATCCGCGACGCGGAGATGCGCGCCCGCGAAGACGCGGACAAGAAGGCGCGCAACATCGTCGGCATCGCGATCCAGCGCGTCGCCGCCGACCACACGGCGGAATCCACCGTGTCGGTCGTGCATATCCCGTCCGACGACATGAAGGGCCGGATCATCGGGCGCGAGGGGCGAAACATCCGGGCCTTCGAGCAGCTCACGGGCATCAACCTCATCATCGACGACACCCCCGAGGCGGTCATACTCTCCAGCTTCGATCCCGTGCGCCGAGAGGTGGGACGCCTCACGCTGGAGAGCCTCATAGCCGACGGCCGGATCCACCCCGCGCGGATAGAGGAGATGTTCAAGAAGGCCGAATCGCTCGTCGACGGCCAGATCCACGAGGCCGGGGAGCAGGCCGCCTTCGAGGGCGGCGTCCACAACCTGCATCCCGAGCTCATCCGCACGCTGGGACGGCTCAGGTTCCGCACCTCCTACGGGCAGAACGTGCTCAAACACAGCCTCGAGGTCGCGCACCTCGCCGGCGTCATGGCGGCCGAGCTCGGTATCGACGCGAAGCTCGCCAAGCGGGCCGGGCTGCTGCACGACGTCGGCAAGGCGATCGACCACGAGGTCGAAGGACCGCACGCCACCATCGGCGCCGACCTCGCCAAGCGTCTCGGGGAGTCCAAGCCCATCCTGCACGCGATCGAGGCGCACCACGGCGACGTGGAGCCCGCCACGGTGGAGGCGGTGCTCGTTCAGGCCGCCGACGCGGTCTCCGCGGCGCGCCCCGGCGCCCGTCGCGAGACGCTCGAGAGCTACATCAAGCGCCTCGAGAAGCTCGAGGCGCTGGCCGAGGGCCACAAGGGCGTCGAGAAGACCTACGCCATGCAGGCCGGGCGCGAGATCCGCGTCATGGTCAAACCCGACGACATCTCGGATGCCGACGCCGTCGTGCTCGCGCGCGACATCGCCAAGCAGATCGAGGAGGAGATGGAGTACCCGGGCCAGATCAAGGTCATGGTCATCCGCGAGAGCCGCGCGGTCGAGTACGCCAAGTAGCGGTATCGGCGGTCCGCCGGGGAGCGGTCGTCGGACCCGACCTCCCGTGACAGAGCCGGCCGGTCGCGGTACCATCGGTCTCGGCTACCAGCCATGCGAGAAGGCCGCCTGCGGGCGGCCTTCCGCGCGCCCGGCTCCCTTCCCGGCACCGCCTTCGTCTCGGGCGGCCCGTACCGGCGCTCCTCCGGCGCGCTACCGCGCGGCCCGGCTCGCCGCTACACTTGGGCCATGCCCGCAGACGACCTCATCGACTTCGTGTCCGCAGTCTCCGGAGAGGCCTACCTCAAGGTGGAGGAGTCCCTCGGCGACGGGTTCGTGCGCCTTCGCACCGCGGAGGCCGAGCGCCGGCAGGCCAAGCACGACATCCGCTCGTTCGAGGACGTCGTCGTGGAACTGCTGCGCAACTCTCGCGACGCCCACGCCCAGCAGGTCTTCCTCGCGAACTCGCGAGAGGGCGACACGCGGACGCTCACGGTCATCGACGACGGCGTCGGCGTGCCGCCGCACCTGCACGACGCCGTCTTCGAGCCGCGCGTGACCTCCAAGCTCGAGACGATGGTGATGGACCGGTGGGGCGTGCACGGCAGGGGGATGGCGCTGTTCTCGGTGCGGTCGAACACCGTGAGCGCGCGAGTGTCCGATTCCGCCGTCCACAAAGGGACCGCCTTGACGGTCGTCTCGGACGTGACCACGCTCGGCGAGAGGGCGGACCAGTCGACGTGGCCGGTCGTCGAGCGCGACGAGGCGGGCTCGCTGCGGGTGCTCAAGGGACCGCACAACGTGACGCGCCGCGTGCTGGAGTTCGCCTGCGAGCACCCCGAACTGGACGTCTTCCTCGGCAGCCCCGCCGAGGTCCTGGCTACGCTGCACGCGCTGGCCCGCGACCGTCTGGACACCTCCGACCTGCTCTTCTGCGACGACCTGACCCGCCTGCCCGTATGGCAGCGGCCCGCCGCGTGCTCGGACGCCGCCGAGCTCACCGCCACCGCGGGGCTCCTCGGGCTGGAGGTCTCGGAACGGACCGCTCATCGCGTGTTCGCCGGCGAGCTCGCGCCGCTGGACACGGTCGTCCACCACGCGCTCGTGGAGGACGAGCCGGCACCGGCGCCGGCGCCCGACATCTACCGGGACCGCAGGGGACTGCGTCTCCATCACACCGACCTGTCCGCGTTCAAGCGCGACCTGGAGGACGCGTTCGACCGTCTCGCCGAGCGGTACTACCTGAGCCTGCGGGGCGAGCCGAGGATCTCGGTCGGACGCGACGCCATACGCGTCCGCTTCGACGTCGACAAGGAGGATTGAGAGCCGCGGCATGCGTCGTCACGCCTGCGATCGCAGGCGTCCCCGCGCTTGCGACCTGCTATACTCCTTCACGGGACACTACCAGGTTCTGCCATAGCGAGACCCGCATACGTGCAGGAGCGCGGCGCTGGCGCGAGTCGGCGCGACGGTCGCGTACACACCAGACACGCACTTCAGGTCACAGGCTCATCGCAGCAGGGAGGAACGGGTGGAGGTCCTGAAGGTCTCCAGCAAGTCGAACCCGAACTCGGTCGCCGGCGCCCTGGCGGGCGTGATCCGGGAACAGGGCGCGGTCGAGATCCAGACCGTTGGCGCCGGCGCGCTCAACCAGGCGGTCAAGGCGATCGCGATCGCCCGGGGGTTCATCGCCCCCTCGGGCCTCGAGCTCACCTGCGTCCCGGCCTTCGCCGACATCGTCATCAACGGCGAGGAGCGCACCGCGATCCGATTGCTCGTCGAACCGCGGGACATGCGCCGTACGAGCACCTGAGAGGAGCGCGGCTGAGGTGCCGCTCGACCTCCACGTGCACTCCACCGCTTCCGACGGCACCGTCGCGCCGCGCGACATAGTGAGGCATGCCGCGCACCTCGGCCTCGGCGCCCTCGCCATCGCCGACCACGACTCGGTGTCCGGTCTCGACGCCGCACTGGACGAGGCCGACGACGCCGGTATCACGCTGGTGCCGGCGGTGGAGCTGTCCGCGAGCCATGAGGGCCGCTCCATCCACGTCCTCGGCTACTTCATCGAACACACCCGCGAGGCGTTCCTCGTCGAGCTCACGCGGCTGCGCGCCGCTCGGCTGCGAAGGGCCGAACGGATGGTGGAAGCCCTCGTGGAGGCCGGACACGACCTCGAGCTCGGCGACGTGCTGCGTCTCGCGGACGGCGGAGCCGTAGGCCGCTCGCACGTCGCCCGCGCGCTCGTGGACGCGGGGCACGCCGATACCGTGGAGGAGGCCTTCCGGCGCTACGTGGGGCGCGGCAAGCCCTTCTACGTCCCGAAGCCGGCCACGCCCCCGGAGGACACCGTGAGGCTCATCAGGGAGGCGGGCGGGGTGGCCGTTCTCGCGCATCCCGGCGTGACGCGGGTGGACGACCTCATCGAGATGCTCGCGGCAGCCGGGCTCGGGGGACTGGAGGCCTTCCACGGCGAGCACGACGCCCCCACTCGCGAGCGCTACGCCCGCCTGGCCCGCGACCTCGGGCTCGTGATCACGGGAGGCTCCGACTACCACGGCCCGGGGCAGGGACCGGGCTGCGCCCTGGGCGCGGCGGGCGTGCCGGACTGGGTGCTCGACGAGCTGCGCGAGGCCGCGGGGCGCCGAGGTGACGCGAAGGCGTAGGCCCGCGCCGAGTGCCGCCGGGCGCACGCTCCTTCATCGCCCCGTGCCTGCCGCTCCTCGGCATCCCGCATGCTACGATACGCGCGCCATGAGGACCTTCCACGTCCGCACCTTCGGGTGCCAGATGAACAAGCACGACTCCGAGCGCATCGCGGGGCTGCTGTCGGCGCAGGGCATGCGGCCCGCTGAGGACCCGCGCGACGCGGACGTCATCGTCTTCAACACCTGCTGCGTGCGGGAGCATGCCGACGAGCGCCTGCACGGCCAGGTCTCCGCGCTGAAGTCGCTCAAGGCCGGCGGGAGGCCCGGCGTCCTGATCGCCGTGGGGGGCTGTGTCGGACAGCGCGACGGCGAGCGGCTGCTCGGCCGGCTCCCGCACGTGGACGTGGTCTTCGGGACGCACAACGTCGCGCGCCTGCCGGCGCTGCTGGCCTCCGCAGCCGAAGCTCGGGGCCCGGTCGTCGAGGTGCTGGACGCCCCGGACCCCGGCGGGTTCACGAGCGACCTGCCCGACGCCCGGGAGCACGTGTGGCACGCGTGGGTGCCGATCACCGTCGGCTGCGACAACTTCTGCAGCTACTGCATCGTGCCCCACGTGCGCGGACGCGAACGCAGCCGGCCGCTCCCGGAGATCGTCGCCCAGGTCGAGCGCCTCGCCGCCGACGGCGTGCGCGAGATCACGCTGCTTGGCCAGAACGTCAACAGCTACGGCCGCGACCTCTACGGCGACCCGGCCTTCGCCCGCGTGCTGCGGGAGGTGGCCGCCACCGGCGTGCCGAGGGTACGGTTCACCACCAGCCACCCGAAGGACCTCTCCGAGGAAACGGTCGAGGCCATGGTCGAGACGCCGCAGGTGTGCCGCCACCTGCACCTGCCCGTTCAGTCCGGCTCCGACCGCATCCTCGCCGCCATGAACCGCCGCTACACGCGGCGCGACTACCTGGCGCTCGTGGAGCGCCTCTACGACGCGATGCCCGACCTCGCGCTCTCCACCGACGTCATCGTAGGCTTCCCCGGGGAGACCGAGCCCGACTTCGCCGACACGCTGCGCGTCGTCGATACGGCGCGATACGACCAGGCCTTCACGTTCATCTACTCGCCGAGGGAGGGAACGCCGGCCGCCCGCCTGGAGGGACGCGTTCCGCGGGAGGTCGCGCAGGAGCGCTTCGACCGGCTCGTGGAGGCCGTCGGGACCTCGGCGCTGGCGAAGAACGTGCCCTACGTCGGCACCGTCCAGGAGGTGCTCGTGGAGGGGAGCTCCAAGCGCGACGCGTCGATGCTCGTCGGCCGCACGGGTACGAACAAGGTCGTGCACGCACCGATCGAGGGACACGGAGCCGAGGAGCTCGCCGGCACCTTCCTTGACGTGGAGGTCCAGGAGGCGCAAACCTGGTTCCTGCTGGGCCGCGTGAGGGCCCGGCGCGAGCCGGCGAGCGGCGTGGCCCGCGCGTGACACCGCCGGAAGAGGGGAGGCGAGGGGAAGGTGTCCTTCGACGTCTTCGGGGTCATCGCGCCGCATCCCCCGATCATGGTTCCCGAGGTCGGCCGCGAGCGAGCGGCCTCGACCTCGGCGTCGATCGAGGCGATGCGCGCGGCCGCGGAGGCCGTCGCCGCGTTCGACCCGGAGAGCGTGGTCGTCATGTCCCCGCACGCGCCGGCGCTGCGCGACGCCTTCGTGGTCGAGACCTCGCCGCGCGCGTCCGGGTCGCTCGCCTCGTTCGGCGCGGTGAACGTGCGCTCAGACGCCGCCATCGACACGGAACTGGCCGCTGCGATCCTGGACGAGGCGGACGCGCGCGGCCTCCCGGCTCTCGCCCGCGCCGCGCTGGAACCGCTCGCGCCCGGCGAGCTCGACCACGGCGTGCTCGTCCCGATGTCCTTCCTCGACCCCGCCGCCCGCCGTCCGCTCGTGGTGCTCTCGCTGTCGCTGCTGCCGCTGGCCGACCACCGCAGCCTCGGCGAGTCGGTCCGAGCCGCGGCGCAGCGCCTCGACCGCCGCATCTCATTCGTGGCCAGCGGTGACTTGAGTCACCGCCTCACGCCCGACGCGCCGGCCGGCTACTCGCCGCGCGCCGCGGCCTTCGACGCGCACGTCGCGGGAGCGGTGCGCGACGGCGACCTCGGCGCGCTGGAGCGGCTCGACCCGGAGCTTGCCGAAGAGGCAGGGGAGTGCGGACTGCGCTCGTTCGTGACGCTCTCCGGAGCCATACCCGGTGCCGCGTCCCGGCTGCTCGCGTACGAGGCTCCCTGGGGCGTGGGCTACCTGACGGCGCTCGCGGCCGCACCGCCCACGCTGGCTGCGGTCGAGTCCCGCGCGACCTCGGAGTCCGGCCGCAAGGGCGGGAAGCCGGGCGCACCGGAGGCGGGACTGCCCTCGCTCGCGCGACGCGCGATCGAGGCTTACGTCGGCGACGGCCGGGTGCTCGAACCGGAGGCCGGGGACGACCCGCTGCTCTCGCGTCCGGCCGGCGCGTTCGTGTCGCTGCACATCTCCGGACAGCTCCGCGGGTGCATCGGCACGATCTGTCCGACCACCGAGGACCTCGCCCACGAGGTCGTCCGCAACGCCCTGGAGGCCGCCACCGGCGACCCGCGGTTCCCCCCGCTCAGCCCCGAGGAGCTGCCGGAGCTCGAGGTGAAGGTGGACGTGCTGCACACCGCGGAGTCCTGCACGGTGGACGACCTGGACCCCAAGCGCTACGGCGTGATCGTCAGCTGCGGGTGGCGGCGCGGGCTGCTCCTTCCCGACCTCGAGGGTGTGGAGCTCACCGAGGACCAGCTGGCCATCGCGCGCCGGAAGGCCGGCATCGCCGACCACGAGGAGGTCCTGCTGGAGCGCTTCAGGGTGGACCGGTACGAGTGAGCCGGGACGAAGGAACGGCCCGGCCCCACCCGAGGGGGGACGAGAGCTCCTCGGAGGTCCCGGGGGCGGGCGCACGCGTACTGGCGGTCGTCGGTCCCACCGCCGTCGGTAAGACGGCGCTCGCCGAGGGCCTCGCGCTGCGGCTGGGCGGCGAGATCGTGAGCGCCGACTCCATGCAGGTCTACCGTGGGATGGACGTCGGCACGGCCAAGCCGCGGCCGGACGAACGCGCCGTGCCGTACCACTGTATCGACCTCGCCGAGCCGGGCGAGCCGTTCTCCGCCGCGCTCTACCAGGACTGCGCGCGCGCCGCGGTCGCCGACATCTCCGCTCGGGGGCTGCTGCCGGTGCTCGCGGGCGGGACGGGGCTCTACGTCCGGGCGGCGATCGACGACTTGGAGTTCCCGCGCGGCGAGAGCGGCTCACGGGAGCGGGAGCGGTTGGAGGCGCTGGCCGCCCGGATCGGCCCGGAAGCGCTTCACGAGCGGCTGCGCGGGATCGACCCCGCGTCGGCGGCGCTCATCCACCCGAACAACGTCCGCCGCGTGGTCCGCGCTCTCGAGATGGCGGCGGAGGGCGTCTCCTACGCCGAGCAGGCGCGCGGGTTCGCCGAGCGGCGCGCGGTCTACGACGCGACGTTCCTCGGCCTCACGATGGAGCGCGAGGCGCTGTACGCCCGTATCGGCGAGCGGGTGGAAGCCATGGTCGCCGCGGGCCTGCTCGACGAGGTGCGCGCCCTGCTGGACGCCGGATACCGGGAGGCGCTCACAGCCGCGCAGGCGATCGGGTACAAGGAGCTCGTTCCGGTCGCGGAGGGGCGAGCGGACCTGGGCGACGCGGTCGAGGCTGTCAAGCTCGCCACGCGACGCTACGCGAAGCGCCAGCTCACGTGGTTCCGCGCCGACCCGCGCGTCCGCTGGGTCGACGCCACGGGACTCGCGCCGGGCGGCGTGCTCGCCCAGGCGCTGGCGCTGCTAGAATCGGGCAGACGCGGCGGGACCGTCGAGCGAGGCTAGGAGGAGGCGCGCGTGGACATCGGCTTCACGAAGATGCACGGCCTGGGCAACGACTTCATCCTCATCGCCGACCTCGGCGGGGAGGTCGAGCTGGACGAGGCGGCGGTCCGGTGGTTCTGCGACCGCCACTTCGGCGTCGGCGCCGACGGCCTCATCCTCCTGCGGCCGCCCACCGTTCCCGACGCCGACCTGTCCATGCTCTACCGCAACGCCGACGGCACCACGGCCGAGATGTGCGGCAACGGCGCGCGCTGCTTCGCCAAGTACGCCGCCGAACGCGACATCATCGCGCGGGAGAGCCGACTGATCCGCGTCCAGACCCTCGGCGGGGTGCGCGAGGTGACGCTGCAGCGCGACGCTCTCGGCGACGTCGAGAGCGCCACGGTCGACATGGGCGTCCCACGGCTGCACCCGGAGGAGATCCCGTCCACGCTGCCCGGGGAGCAGGTCTTCGAGTGCCCGATCGAGACGGCCGCGGGGACGTTCGAGGTCACGGCGGTGAACATGGGCAACCCGCACGCCGTGGTGTGGGTCGACGACGTGGACGAGGCGCCGGTGGAGACCGTCGGCCCGCTCATCGAGACGCACGAGGTCTTCCCGGAGCGCACGAACGTCGAGTTCGCCCAGGTCGTCGAGGGACCGGAGGGCCCCGAGCGCATCCTCCTCCGCGTGTGGGAGCGGGGGGTGGGGGAGACGATGGCGTGCGGCACCGGTGCATGCGCGACGCTGGTGGCCTCCGTGCTCGCCTGCCTCACCGGCCGGGAGTCGGTCGTGGAGGTTCCCGGCGGCGAGCTCGTCGTCCGCTGGGCCGAGGACGAGCACGTCTACCTGACCGGCCCCGCCGAGGAGGTCTTCTCGGGAGTCGTGAGGGTGCCGGAGGGGTAGAGGGTCCGGACGCCCGGGGAGGCCCCGCTCTTCTGCTACCATGTGCGAGCGGCCGTCAGGGCCGCCGCCCGCTTCCCGCAGGTCGAGAGGAGCCCGTACCCGTGCGCACCGCGAACCGCATCGCCAACCTTCCGCCCTACCTGTTCGCCGAGATCGACAGGAAGAAGGCGGCCAAGGTCGCCCAGGGCATCGACGTCATCTCCCTGGGCATCGGCGATCCGGACACGCCCACGCCACGCAACATCGTCGAGCGGGCCGTGGAGGCCGTGCAGGACCCGGCCAACCACCGGTACCCGAGCTACTACGGCGCGCCGAGGTACCGCAAGGCGTGCGCGCGGTGGATGAGGACACGCTTCGGCGTGGACGTGGACCCTGAAGAAGAGGTGCTGGCGCTCATCGGCTCGAAAGAGGGCATCGCGCACGTCTTCCTCGCGTTCGCCGACCCCGGCGACGTCTGTCTCGTGCCCGGCTGCGGCTACCCCGTCTACCACACCGGCGGGATCCTCGCCGGCGCGGAGAGCTGGTTCATGCCGATGACCGAGGACGACGGCTTCCTCGCGGACTTCGAGAACGCTCCGGCCGAGGTCCTCGCACGCGCGAGGATGATGTTCCTGAGCTACCCGAACAACCCTACCTCGGCGGTCGCCCCGGACGAGTACTTCGACCGCGCGATCGCGTTCGCGCGCGAGCACGACCTGCTGGTCATCCACGACAACGCGTACTCCGAGATCGGCTTCGACGGCTACCGGCCGCCCAGCTTCCTTCAGCGCCCGGGCGCCAAGGACGTCGCGATCGAGCTCTTCTCGTGCTCGAAGGCGTACAACATGACCGGCTGGCGCGTGGCCTTCGCTGCCGGCAACCCCACCGCCATCAAGGCGCTCGGCACGGTCAAGTCCAACATTGACTCCGGCGTCTTCACCGCGGTGCAGGACGCCGCCATAGAGGCGCTGCTGGGCCCGCAGGACTCGATCGACGCGCTTAACGTGCTCTACCAGCGCCGCCGCGACCTCGTGATGCCCGCGCTCGCCAGGATCGGCCTGCGAGCTCAGACCCCGAAGGGCACCATCTACGTGTGGGCTCGCGTCCCCGAGGGGCACACTTCGACGAGCTTCGCCGAGCTCGTGCTCGAGGAGGCGAACGTCATCGTCGCAGCCGGCTCGGCGTACGGCCCCAGCGGCGAGGGGTACATCCGTATCAGCCTCACTACCCCCGACGACCGGCTCGAAGAGGCGATACGCCGCATCGAGACCTGCCTGTAGGCCTCGGGCGAGGATCTCCCCGGAGCTCCCTCGCTCACGTCCCCGCCCGACGAGGAGCCCGACCGGACACCCCATGGCAGAAGAACCGTACACACCGCCGGAGTTGCGCGAGGACGCACTGGGGCGCGCGATCCTGGTGGGCGTCGACCGCGGGGGTTCGCGCGACGGCTGGAGCATCGACGAGTCGCTCGAGGAGCTGGCCAGGCTCGCCGAGACGGCGGGGATCCGGATCGTCGGCAAGGTCACGCAACGCATGGACAAACCGAACCCGCGGACGTTCACCGGGGCCGGCAAGGCAGAGGAGATCGCGCGACTGGCGGAGTCGCTGCGCGCCACCCAGATCGTCTTCGACGAGGACCTCACACCGTCTCAGCAGTACAATCTCGAGGGGCTCATCCCGCAGGTCAAGCTCGTGGACCGCACGGCGCTCATCCTCGAGATCTTCGCGATGCACGCGACCAGCCGTGAAGGTAAGCTTCAGGTCGAGCTCGCGCAGCTCCAATACCTCCTGCCGAGGTTGAGGGGCATGTGGGGGCACCTCGAGCGCGAACGCCTCGGCGGCGGGCGCGGCGCGCGGTTCGGCGCCGGCGAGTCGCAGCTCGAGACCGACCGCCGCCTCGCCAGGAAGCGCATCGGCGAACTGAAGCGCGATCTGGCCCAGGTCGCGCGCGCGCGCCGCACGCAGCGCGCGGCTCGCGCCGCCTCCGGCGTCTTCCGCGTCTCGCTGGTCGGATACACGAACGCAGGGAAGTCCAGCCTGCTCAACGCGCTGACCGGAGCGGGTGCGCTGGAAGCCGACATGCTCTTCGCGACGCTGGACTCGACGACGCGGCGCATGGAGCTCCCCGAGGGACGGCTCGTCACGCTCAGCGACACCGTCGGCTTCATCAACAAGCTGCCCCACGGGCTGGTCGAGGCGTTCAAGTCCACGCTGGACGAGGTGCGCGAGGCGGATCTGCTCCTGCACGTCGTGGACACGGCTCACCCTCAGCGGCGCGAGCAGGTCCGCGCCGTGAGCGAGGTCCTCGGCGAGATAGGGGCCGCGGCCACGCGCCAGGTCACCGTCTTCAACAAGATCGACGTCGCCGACACCGAGGCGTTGTCGCGCCTGCGCGCCAGGCGGCCGGACGCCGTGTTCGTCTCCGCCTTGACCGGGCAGGGACTCGACGCTCTCGCCGGGCGTGTCTCCACGGAGGCCGCCCGTGACAGCCGGACGATGTCGCTCGTGGTGCCGTACACCCGGGGCGACATCGTCGATGCCGCGCATGCTCGCGCGCAGGTGGTGAGCGAGCGGCACACCGAACACGGCACGGAGATGGTCGTGAAGGCCCCGGCGGCGCTGTCGGAGCGTTTCGCCGAGTTCGAGACCGGCGGGGAGGGTGGCGGGGCGGGGCCAGACGGCACCGAGTGACGCCGCGGACGGTCCTCGGCAGGCTATAGGCGCCGGAAGAGCGCGACCACCTTGCCCAGCACGGCGGCGTCGCGCGTGTAGATCGGCTCCATCGCGGAGTTCTCCGGCTGCAGCCGGATCCGGTCGGCCTCCCGGAAGAAGCGCTTCACGGTCGCCTCGTCCTCCAGCATGGCGACCACCACGTCGCCGTTCGACGCGGTGCTCTGCTGCCTCACGACCACGTAGTCGCCCTCCAGGATCCCCGCCTCGACCATGCTGTCGCCGCGCACGCGCAGGATGAACGTCGACTCGCCGGCCAGCTCGGCGGGCAGGGGGAGGGTGGCCTCGATGTTCTCGGCCGCCAGGATCGGGACGCCGGCCGCGACCTGGCCGACGAGCGGCACGGCGGACACCTGCCCGTAGTCCACCGCCCGGTCGGTGTCCCGGTAGTCGAGCACCTCGAGCGCGCGCGGCTTCGAGGGGTCCCTGCGGATGAAGCCCTTGTCCTCGAGGGCCGCGAGATGGCTGTGCACGGTCGAGGAGGAGGACAGACCCACGGCCTCGCCGATCTCGCGCACCGACGGCGGGAACCCCCGCCGGTGTATCTCCGCGCGGATGAAGTCGAGTATCTGCGCCTGCCGCCTGGTGAGCTCCCGCTTGTACTCCACAGGGCACCCCCTCGCGAATGCGTGTTCGGCCCAGTCTATCCCGACCTCGCCGGCGTTGGCAAACACGCGTTCGATTGCCGCTTCCGATACGAACGTGTGTTTGGTAGACTGAGGGAACGTGTGTTCGCCTAGCGCGGCCCACGCGACGTCAGACCGGCGCGCTAGGCTCGGGACCGAGAACGCGATCCCCGTGCCGCGACCGGCCGGGGAAGAGGGGAGGACGCGATGGGAGACCGTACCCGAGGAGCCAGCCGCGGAGGTGCCGCGCGCAGCCGGCCGTCCTTCCTGGAGGCGGCCATCCTGTCCGCGGCGGTGCTGGCGGTGGGAGCGGCCGCCGTCCGGCCGGTCGGCGCGCCCGCCGCAACGGCGCCGACGACGACCGTGAGGGTCGCCCCGTCGGATACCCTGTGGTCCATCGCCAAGGCCCATCCTCTGCCCGGCGCGAGCACCGCGCGCACGGTGGCGGCGATACGCGCGGTGAACGGGATGAGGGGCAGCGACCTGGTCGTCGGCCAGGTCATCGAGGTGCCGGAACCGGGCGAGGCGTCGCTTGCGGCTCGCTGACCTTGCTCTCGGGCGCACGGACGATGTGGCGGGAAGCCGTTGTGGCCCCCATATCTTGTATGCTAGGCTCCGAGCGGAACCTAGATATGGGGTGTTCGTACGATGCGTTGTCCCTTCTGCGGTCATGGCGAGACGAAGGTCGTGGACTCCCGCACGTCCGAGGCGCAGGACGCGATCCGGAGGCGGCGCGAATGCCTCTCGTGCGAGAAGCGGTTCACCACCTACGAGCGCCGCGAAGAGACGCCGCTGATGGTCGTGAAGCGCGACGGCACGACCGAGCCGTTCGACCGGGGCAAGCTCCTCCGCGGCCTGATCGTCGCCACGGCCAAGCGGGACGTCCCGCGCGAGCGTCTGGAGGCGCTGATCGACGACCTCGAGGCCGAGCTCCACAACTCGTTCCGCTACGAGATCCCGGCGGTGAAGTTGGGCGACATGGTGCTGATGCGCCTGAAGGACGTGGACAAGGTCGCGTACGTGAGGTTCGCCTCGGTCTACAAGTCCTTCCAGGACCTGGACGAGTTCACGTCCGAGCTCAAGGACCTGCGTTGATGTCGAGGGCGATGCGCTAGCGGGACCTCCGCGCGGACGGGGGGACTGCTGCGAGGGTGGGGAGGCCGAGGATGGTCATGGAGCGCATCGTCAACGTCATCAGGCCCGCGCACGCTCCCGCCGTCGCGGACTCCACCGACATCGCGCTCCTCGTCTCCACGAACTCCCGCCAGGAGATCGACACCTGGGACCGCTCCAAGATCGCCGACTCGCTGGTGAAGGAAGCGGGGGTCGAGCCTTCCCTCGCCGAGGAGATCGCCGCCGCCGTCGAGGACCGCGTCGACCGTACGAACCTCATGACGGTCACAACGGCGATCATCCGCGAGATGGTCGACCTCGAGCTGCTCGAACGCGGGCTCACCTGGGCGCACAAGAAGCACAGCCACCTCGGCCTCCCCATGTGGGACGTCGAGCAGATCATCGGCAACGCCAACAAGGAGAACTCCAACACCACCCACAACCCCGAGTCGGTGAACCTCACGCTGGCCGAGACCATCCTCAAGGAGTTCGCGCTGCGCCGCGTCTTCACTCCCGACGTCGGAGAGGCCCACTACGTCGGCGACATCCATCTCCACGACCTGGGGTTCATCATCAGGCCGTACTGCGGAGGCCACAGCCTCGAGTACGTGAAGAGGTACGGGCTGAACCTGCCCAACATCACATCGGTCTCCAGGCCCGCGAAGCGCGCCGAGGTCCTCATCGGGCACATGGTCAAGATGGCCGTATCCCTGCAGGCTCACTACGCCGGGGCGGTGGGCTGGGAGGCGGTCAACCTCTTCTTCGCGCCGTACCTCGTCGGCAAGACGGCTGAGGAGATCGAGCAGCTGGCGCAGATGCTCATCTTCGAGTTCAACCAGCTCGCCGGGACCCGGGGCGGACAAGTCGCGTTCACCGACTTCAACCTCTACTACAACGTGCCGCGGCACTTCGCCGACACACCGGCGATAGGCCCCGGCGGCGAGTACACCGGCAAGACCTACAAGGACTACGAGCCCGAGGCACAGGCGTTCCTCAAGGCGATGTTCGACGTGTACCTGCGCGGCGACGCGACCGGCAAGACGTTCGTGTTCCCCAAGCCGCTGCTGCACGTCAACGAGGACTTCTTCCGCACCCCCGGCCACGAGGGGTTCATGGAGCTCGCGTGCCGGGTCGCGAGCAAGCAGGGCATCACGTACTTCGTCTTCGACCGGGGCGACGAGGTGACGGTGTCGCAGTGCTGCCGTCTCAAGCTGAAGCTCTCGCAGCGCCAGCTCGCCGAGACCCGCACCCCGGAGGTCATGCGCTTCTCGGCGCTGCAGAACGTGACCGTCAACCTGCCGAGGATCGCCTACAAGGCCGCCGGGAGCGATCAAGCGCTGTTCATGGAGCTCAACCGCACCCTCGAGCTCGTCGCTAACGCGCATGTCCAGAAGCGCGATTTCATCTCCTCGCTGATGGGGCTGGGCGCCGAGGGCCCCCTCGGACTGCTGACCCAGGACCTGGACGGAGAACCGTACCTCAAGATGGACCGGCTGACCTACCTCGCGGGTCTCATCGGACTGAACGAGCTGGTGCAGGCGCACACCGGGGCGCAGCTGCACGACTCCGACGACGCGCTCCGTTTCGGTCTGAAGGTGGTCTCCGCGATGTCGCTCAAGTGCCGGGAGCTCTCGGAGCGCCACGGGATCAACCTCGTGCTGGAGGAGAGCCCGGCGGAATCCGCCGGATACCGGCTGGCCAAGCTCGACATGAAGTACTGGCCGGACCTGGCCGCCTCGGTGGTCAAGGGCAACGTCGACACGGGGGACTTCTACTACACGAACTCCGTGCACATAGCCGCGGACGCCGGCGTCGACTACATCACGCGCGTCGAGAAGCAGTCACGGTTCCATCCGCTGATCGAGGCCGGAGCCATCGTCCACGTGTGGCTCGGCGAGAGCGAGCCGGACCCGGGAGCGATCCGCTCCTTCGTGGAGAGGACGTTCCGGAACACGCACTGCTCCCAGGTGGCGTTCAGCCCCGAGTTCACCGTCTGCGAGAGCTGCCGGCGAACGAGCCGCGGCCTGAAGGCGCAGTGCCCCTTGTGCGGGTCGATGGACGTCTACGGGGTCACGAGGATCGTCGGCTACTTCAGCAAGGTGCAGACGTGGAACCGCAGCAAGGTCGGTGAGCTGTACGACCGCGTGCGGACCGACCTGCGTGCGGAGACCGTGTAGGGGCGATCGCGACGGAGCGAGGAGGGACGCGTGCGCATCAAGCTGTTCGTCAAGGAGGACTGTCCTCGATGTCCGGCGGCCAAGCAGGCCCTCGGGGAGATGGAGGGGCTCGAGGTCTACGACGTCGGTGACGTCGAGGGGCTCACCGAAGCCGCGTTCCACAGCGTGCTCGCGACGCCTTCGTGCGTGATCGTCGACGCCGACGGCAACGAGCTCGCCTCCTGGCGCGGCGAGGTGCCCGACAGGGACGCCGTACGCCGGCTCGTCCTGCACTAGGGAGCCGGCATGGAGCCCCTCCACGAACGCACGGGGACCAGGCCGGTACCGGCCTGCCCGACGCGGCGCTTCGCAGGCTGGTTGCCGGCCGGGATGGTCGACTGGCCCGGCAAGGTGACGGCGACCATGTTCCTCGCGGGCTGTACGTTCGCGTGCCCGTACTGCCACAACCCGGCGCTGCGGGGGCTGGGGTCCTGCGCCCCGGACGGCTGGAAGCCCTTCGTGCGGCACCTTCGCGAGAAGCGCGCCTGGCTCGACGGCGTCGTCGTCACCGGAGGGGAGCCGACCGAGGACCCCGACCTGCCGTCGCTGCTGGCCGCCCTCGCCGAGGAGGGACTGCCGGTCAAGGTCGACACGAACGGCGCGAACCCCGCCGTGCTCTCGCACGTCATCGCCGAGGACCTCGTCGCTTACGTCGCGATGGACGTCAAGACCACATGGGAGCGGTACGACGAGGTCACGCGCATCCCGGGGATCGTGCGCCTTGTCGCCGAGAGCGCAGGGGTGCTGCTGCTCTCGGAGGTCCGCCACGAGTTCCGCACGACTCTGTACCCCGGCGTGGTCGACCTCGAGGAGCTGCCGCGCATCGCCGAGGACCTCGCCGAGGGCGAGCTGTACGCGCTGCAGCAGTTCCGCCCGGAGCGGACGTTGCAGCGACGTGCGGCCGAGACCCCCGCGTACACCTTCGACAAGGTGCTGCCCGTCGCCCGTCGATGCAACAGCCACATCCCGACGATCGTGAGGGGGCTCTAGCCGGTGGAGCTCCCCGTCCTGAAGCTGGACCCCGAGCTCCCGACGCCGCGCTACGCGCACGACGGCGACGCGGGGATGGACCTCTACGCCGCCGAGGACGTCACCCTCGCGCCGCTGGAGCGCGCACTCGTGCCCACGGGCATCGCCGTGGCGATCCCGGAGGGGCACGCGGGCTTCGTGCAGCCCCGTAGCGGGCTCGCGCTGCGCGCCGGCCTCAGCCTGGTGAACACGCCCGGCCTGATCGACAGCCACTACCGCGGTGAGGTCAAGGTGATCGCCGTGAACCTCGATCCCGCACAGGCGATACACATCCTCCGCGGAGACAAGATCGCCCAGCTGGTCATCCAGCCCGTGGTCCGCGCGATACCGGTGGAGGTCTCCACCCTGGAGGTCACGGCGCGCGGGGAAGGAGGGTTCGGCAGCACCGGTGTCTGACCTCCCGAGAGTCCGCGTCGCGGCCGTGCTCCTGATCGACGGCCGCATCGTCCTGGTGCAGCACGCCAAGGCGGGGCGGACGTACCACCTCCTCCCGGGCGGGGGAGTCGAGCGCGGCGAGCCCGTGGGTGAAGCGCTGACCCGGGAGGTGCGCGAGGAGACCGGTCTCGACTGCCGCCTCGTCCGGCTGCTGTTCGTGAGCGACACGATCTCCCCGGACGGGGCTCGCCACCTCGTGAACCTGACGTTCCTCGGCGAGGTGGCCGGCGGGCAGCTCCTCCGTCGCCCCGAGGACCCGCGCGTGGCCGGAGTCGTACTCGCCGAGCCCGAGCGGCTCGGGGACTACGACCTGCGTCCGCCGATCGCCGAGGAGTTGCGCGAGGCGGCGCGCGAAGGGTTCGAGGTGGAGGCGCGCTACCTGGGAGCCTTGTGGACGGAAGAGACCACGGAGCCCTGACCGCGGAGCGGCGCGAGGTGCATCCGCTCATGTGGATCGTCTCCGCCGCGTTCGTGGTCACTTACGCCCGATAATGTACCTTATGTAAAGTCGGGCAGCACCTAGTCGGCCTCGGGGTGCTCGACCGAGGGTGCGATGCCGTAGCGCTCGTCGAACCTCGACCGCGTGAGCCCGCGCAGGTCCTCTTCGGCGCCGTCCAGGAACAGGTGCGCCTCCCGGGGGTCTTCGAACTCGCCGACGCTCCAGCACGCCTCGTCGTCATCGAGACTCACGGCCTGCACGACGTAGAGGACACGCTGCTCGGGCTCCTCGGCCGCGGGCCGCCGGTACAGGACGTCCTCACGCCACTCGAGCTGCGGCTCCTCGCCCTCGTCCACACGAACGATGCGCAAGCGGTAGAAGTCCTCGGCCGCACCTATGGCCCTGCCCGCGCTCATTCCTCCACCGTGCTGTACTGCTCGCTGGCGTACAGCCACCCCTTCTCCCCGTCGGAGTCCTCGGCGTAGTGCCAGCCCCCCTCGGTCTTGAGCAGCTCGAGCCGCTCTCCCGAGCTCAGCCCGCGGATGACCGAGGCGTTCTTGTCGGGCTCGCGCCTGAAGTTCAGCCCGTCCACCTTCACGACCACGGTGGGTCCGCTCTCCTCGCCCTCCTCGGACCCCTCCCCCTCGTCCGGGGCATCCTCGTCATCATCCGGCTCGTCCGCGCCCGCGTCGTCCTCGGGAGCGGCCGACGAAGTGGTCTCCGCGGCGGGGACGGAGGGCCGCTCGACCCCCGAGGAACGGTAGCGGGCGACGGCGCCCAGCGCGTAGGCGAGCACGACCGCGAGCAGCAGCAGCGCCCCTACGGCTCGCAACAGCCTGTCCGTGGGGACGTCCCTCATATGTACAGCCCCCCTCCATAGACGGCCTCCTCCTCGACCCCGTGGTCCTCCTCCAGACGCACGATCTCGGCCTCGGCGGCGGCCACCGCGTCGCGCACGGCGATCAGGTCGATCCCGGCGAGCCGCTCGAGCACCTCCTCGGCACCCCCGGCGCCCGCCACGCGCCCGGCTTCCGTCCCCAGGCGCCACGCGGCGTCGGCGAGCAGCTCGCCGGCGCTCCACAGACCCTTGGGGAGCGGCATCCGGACAAGGTCGTCGGCCTGGACCTCCATGCGCGCGACCACGTCCGACAGCGACCGGCGGTCCTCGTCCCCGGGGTCGGCCGCGAACGCGGCGATCTCGTCGTCGGGCGCCTCGGCGAGCCGCACGACGACCGCGCGCAGCGTCCGCTCGCCCGCCCTCACCGCCTCGCGCCTGCCTATGAGGCGCACCACTCTCCGGCGGACGAACCTCTTCCAGCCGTACCGGACCAGCAGCGCGCCGCCGACGGCGAGCGCCACGGCGGCCACGGCCGCGAGGATGACGTAGAGAAGGGGTTGCTGCACCCGGACCTCCGAGTCCGACGGGCCCTTCGGGGCGGGCTCTCCGCGCTCCGCCCTCAGCAGCCCTCTCGCCGGTCGATCACGCGCTTCGCCTTGCCCGACGACCTCTCTATGGTACCAGGTTCGACCAGCGTGACCTTGACTTTGAGCCCGATGACCGACTGCAGCCGGTCGGCCACCTCGCGCGTGAAAGCGACCATCTGGGCCATCGAGTCGCTGAAGATCTCCTCGGCCACTTCCACGCGCACCTCCATGTCGTCCAGCCCGTGCTTGCGCTCGAGCTGTATCTGATAGTGGGGCGAGATCCCCTCGATGGCGCCGAGCACGTCCTCGACCTGGCTGGGGAAGACGTTGACGCCGCGCACGATCAGCATGTCGTCCGTCCGCCGGCGCACCTTGCTCATACGCGCCAGGGTACGTCCGCACCCGCAGGGCTCGTGGGACAACCGCGTCAGGTCGTGGGTGCGGTACCGGATGACGGGGAACGCCTCCTTGGTCAGCGTCGTGACCACCAGCTCTCCCTCCTCTCCCGGCGCCACCGGCTCGCCGGTGACGGGGTCTACGACCTCGGCGAGGAAGTGGTCCTCCTGGACGTGCAGGCCGCAGCGCCCCTCGCACTCGCCGCTCACGCCGGGCCCTATGACCTCCGACAGACCGTAGTTGTCGGTGACGACGACGCCCATCCGCGTCTCTATCTCCCGCCGGGCCCCCTCGGAGCACGGCTCCCCGCCGAAGAGACCCACGCGCAGCGGCAGGGCGGAGAAGTCGACTCCCATCCCCTCCCCCACCTCGGCGATGTACAGCGCGTAGCTGGGGGTGCAGACCAGTGCCGTGGTCCCGAAGTCCTGCATCATCATCAGGTGGCGCTCGGTGTTGCCCGAACCCGCCGGGATGACGGTGGCGCCCACGCGCTCGATCCCGTAGTGCATGCCCCAGCCGCCGGTGAACATGCCGTAGAGGAACGCGATCTGAACGAGGTCCGCGCTCGTCAGGCCCGCTGAGGAAGCCACTCGTGCCGTGCACTCGGTCCAGGTGTTGAGGTCGCCTCGCGTGTACCCCACGACGATCGGCTTGCCGGTCGTGCCCGAGGAGGAGTGCACCCGGACCACGTGGTCGAGCGGGACGGCGAACAGCCCGAACGGGTACGTGTCGCGCAGCACCGTCTTGTCGGTGAAGGGCAGCAGCGCGACGTCGGCCGGTGTCCGGATGTCCCGCGGGCGCACGCCGCGTTCCTCCATCTCGGCCCGATAGTGCGGAACGCGCTCGTAGACCCACTCGACGACCGACTGGAGACGCCTGAGCTGCAACTCCTCCAGGCGCTCGCGCGGCATCGTCTCGTACTCCGGGTTCCAGATAGGCATCCTCGGACCTCCTCGGCGTCGCCGTCGCTAGCCAGGGACCGGGCGCTGCCAGGCGCCCAGGTAGATCAGCCTCACGTCGTCGTCGGCCAGCAGCTCCTCGGCCGGGCCCGAGAGCACGATCTGGCCCGTTCGCATGACGTGCCCGCGGTCGGCGTGCTCGAGCGCGAGCTTGGCGTCCTGCTCCACGAGCAGGACCGTCAGACCGTCCGCGCGAAGGGCGGTCAGCGCGGCGAAGATCTCGGCGATGACCTTCGGCGCCAGGCCGAGGGAGGGCTCGTCGAGCAGCAGCACCCGCGGTCGCGACATCAGCGCGCGCCCCACCGCGAGCATCTGCTGCTCGCCGCCCGACAGGGTGGCGGCGTGCTGCTCCAGCCGATGCCCGAGCACCGGGAACAGCGTCGTGACGCGCTCGACGTCCTCGGCGAACGTCCTGCGTCCCTCTCTCCCGCGCGAGTACGCGCCCAGCCGCAGGTTCTCCTCGACGCTCATCGGCCCGAAGAGCAGCCTGCCCTCCGGGACGAGCGCGAGGCCGCGCCCCACGAGGCGGTCCGCCGGCACGCGCGTGACGTCCTCGTCGAACAACGTGACCCGGCCCGACCATGCCGGCAGCAGTCCGGCGACGGTCTGCAGCAGCGTCGACTTGCCGGCGCCGTTCCCGCCGATGAGCGCGACCAGCTCGCCCGGAGCGACCTTCAGGCTCACGTCGCGCAGGACCTGCACCCGCCCGTAGCCCGACGTCACCGCCTCGATGCGAAGCGCCGGTTCAGGCATCGGGGCTCCCCTCGCCGGTCGGGCGCAGCCTCCCGGCGGCGTCACCGGGCGCGCTCACGGAAAGGGGGTCCTCCACGCTCTCGCCCAGGTACGCCTCGATCACCGCCGGGTCCTTCTGGATGAGCAGCGGCGGGCCCTCGGCGATCTTCCGGCCCTGGTCGAGCACGACGACCTCGTCGCTGACCTCCATGACCAGGCCCATGTCGTGCTCCACCACGACGATCGTCGTCCCCCGGTCGCGCACGCGGTACAGCGCCTCGGCCAGCGCCGCCGTCTCCCGTCCGTTCAGCCCCGCCGCGGGCTCGTCGAGCAGCAGCAGCGTCGGGCGGCTCGCCAGCGCGCGGGCGATCTCGAGCAAGCGCCGGAGGCCGTGGGGCAGGTCCGCCGCCCGGACGTGCTCCCGTCCGTCCAGTCCGACGAGGCGCAGCAGCCGCAGGGCCTCCTCCGCACCGTCGCGGTCCTCCCGCCCCGTCGAGGGCAGGGCCGCCGCCGACGCGAACAGGCCCGAGCGCGTCCGCGTGTGCGAGCCTACGACGACGTTGTCCACGGCCGTCATCTCCTCGAACAGGCGGGTGTTCTGGAACGTACGCGCCAGACCCGCCCTCACGAGACGATGCGGCTTGGCCTTGGCGACGTCGATGCCGGCGAAGGACGCCGTCCCGCCGTCGGGCCGGTCGAACCCGGTCAGCACGTTGAACAGCGTGCTCTTGCCCGCCCCGTTGGGCCCGATGAGCGCCTTGATGCTGCCCTCGTGGACCTCGAACGAGACCTCGTCCAGCGCCACGAGGCCGCCGAAGCGCTTGGTCACCCTCCGCACGGACAGCAGGCTCACGCGGCCTCCCCTCCCCCGGCCGCGGCGTCCTCTTCGGCGCCGGTGTCGGCAGGGCCGGAGGCGGGGCGCAGCCGAGCGGCGGCACCGCGCATGAGACCGGCGAGCCCGGAGGGAGCGAACAGCATCACCGCGATGATCACGAAACCGACGAGCACCTCCACCCACGCCTGCACGAACTCGGCGGCCGCCCTGGGCAGGCCGGGCACCAGCGCGTCGATGTAGGGCAGCAGCGTGAGCAGCACGGCGGCCACCGCCGGACCCAGCAGCGAGCGCGCGCCTCCGAGGACCGCCATGGCGACGAAGAGGATGGACGCGGTGAGCCCGAACTGCGAGGGCGAGACGAACCCCGTCCGCTGGGCGTACAGCACGCCGGCCAGCCCGGCGAGCGCGGCCGACACGCCGAAGGCCGCCACCTTCCAGCCGGTCAGGTCGATCCCGCACGCCACCGCCCCCTCCTCGGAGCCGTGCATCGCAAGCATCGCCCGCCCGGGCCGCCGCGTCACGACGTTGCGCAGGACCACCATCGCCAGCAGCGCGCAACCCCATGTCAGCAGGTAGCTGGCCGCCGGCGTGGACAGGTCGAGGCCGGCCACCACCGCCGGCGGCACCCGCATGCCGTCGACACCTCCGGTGAGCGGCTCGGCCTCCACGAACCCCAGGTGCACGATCTCGCCGAAGCCCAGCGTGGCCATCGCGAGGTAGTGGCCGCGCAGCCTCAGGCTGGGCAGGGCGAGCAGCAGCCCGCCCGCGACCGAGAGCGCCACGGCGGCGGCGGCGGCGGCCGGCCAGGGCCAGCCGGCGACGGACGTGAGATACGTCGCCGCGTACGCGCCGATCCCCACGAAGGCGGCGTGTCCCAGCGACACCTGCCCGGCGTAGCCGAAGAGCAGCGCCAAGCCGCCGACGACGATGACGTTTACCGCGGCCAGAGTGAGGATCTTGACCAGGAACGTGTTCGACGTCAGGAACGGCACCGTGGACACGGCGACGGCGACGGCGAGCACCCAGCCCCATCGGGAGCCGAAGGCGCGCAGTCCCGCCGGGGTCACAGCTTCTCCCTCCGCGCCCTGCCGAGCAGGCCCTGCGGCCGCATGAACAGCACGGCGAGCAGGACCACGAGGGCCACGGCGTCCTTGTACGTCGAGGACAGGAACGCGATCGACATGCTCTCGAGCAGCCCCAGCACCACGCCCCCCACGACGGCCGCCACGGGACTCCCGAGACCGCCGAGGATCGCGGCGGCGAAGCCCTTGAGCGCGACCGACGACCCGGCGTCGAACCGCATCTGCGTCAGGGGGGTGACCGCCAGCCCCCCGAGCGCGCCCAGCGCCGCGGCGAGACCGAAGCTGGCCATCACCATCGTCCTGGTGTCGACGCCGACGATCCGCGCCGCCCGCCGGTTCACCGCGCAGGCCCGCATCGCCCGGCCGAAAGCGGTACGCCGGTACAGGAAGGTCAGCGCCGCGACGGTCGTCGCCGTGAGTCCCCAGATCCACAGCGTCTGCAGCTCGAGGCGCGCGCCCGCCACCTCCAGGGATGCGCCGCGGGTGAAGACGGGCATCGAGACCTCGTCGGGGCCGAAGACGTGACGCGAGAGCGCCTTGATGAGTATCGAGCCGCCCACCGTGATGATGATGAGCGCCAACGGGTCCCCGTCCTTGCGCGGCCTGATCGCGAGCAGCTCGAACACGACGCCCACCCCCGCCGCCACGGCCACGGCGCCCACCGCGGCGAACGGCAACGGCAGCCCGTATGCGGCGAACAGGAACGCGGCGAGCATCCCGCCGAGCATGTAGAACTCGCCCTGGGCGAAGTTGATCACCCCGGTGGAGGCGTACACGATCGTGAAGCCCAGCGCGAGCAACGCGTAGACCGCGCCGTTCTTGAGCCCGGCGAAGGTGAACTGCAACAGCTCGGGGAAGCCCACTTCAGTCGGCCCCTGCACGACGGCGGCGCGGCGCGATCACTCCTCGAGCACCCACTCACCGTTCTCGACGCGGTACATGACCAGCTCGTCGGCGGAGAGCCCGTTGTGGTCCGTCGGGGAGAACGTGAACGTCCCGCCGATGCCGACGAACCCGCTCGTGGCCTCGATCTCGTCGCGGAGGTGCACCGGCGCGTATTCCCTGGGAAGCCGCCGCAGCGCTTCCACGACGATGTGGAAAGCGTCGTACGCGTGCCCGGCGAAGATGTCCGGGTCCTTGCCGAACTTCTCGCGGTAGCGCTCGATGAAGTCCGCGGCGACGCGGTACTCCTCGGTGTCCTCGCCGTAGGCGCCCGGCACGAGGATCCTGCCTGCGCACAGGACGAAGCCCTCGGCGGCCTCCTCGGCGCCCTGGATGAACTCGCGGCGCGCGTTGCCGGGCCCCCCTACGAGCGGCAGGTCGATCCCGAGCTGCTCGCGGTTGTTCGCCACCGTGACGGCCTCCTTGCCGGCGGCCCACATGAGGATCACCTCGGCGTCGGAGCCCTTGATCCTGGTGAGCTGGGCCGTCATGTCCGTGTCGCCGGGCTTGAACGTCTGGTCCTCGACGATCTCGAGGCCGGCCTTCGGCGCCTCCGCGGTGACGATCGCGTGGCCGTCCTTACCGTAGCCTCCCGCGTCGGTGAGCAGCGCGACCCTGGTCAGTCCGCGCTCTCTCAGATAGTCCAGCACGAAGGGCACCACGATCGTGTTCGACCACGGCGTCTGGAAGACGTTCTCGTCGAACTCGTCCGTGATCACAGTGCCGCCGGCCATGGAGACCTGCGGCACGGCGGATCGGCGGATGTCACCGCGTATGGCCATCGACTGGCCCGTCCCGGTGGCGCCGATGAGAGCCACCACTCGGTCCTGCTCGATCAGCTTGCTCGCCGCCGTGACCGCGCGCGCCTCGTCGGTCCCGTCGTCGGCGAAGACCAGCTCGATGCTGCGTCCGTTCACGCCGCCCTCGTCGTTGACGCGCTCCTGTTCCATGATCAGCGCGTTCTTCTCGGGGTCCCCCAGGCCGGCATAGCTCCCAGTGAGCGAGACGATCACGCCGATGCGGTGCGGCTCGGCCGAGGCGGCCGAGCGGCCACACCCGCCGAGGATCGCGGCGATCGCGGCGGCCGCGACGGCGGCGACGAGGACTCCCCTGGGCGTGAGACGTGGCACGGGCACTACCTCCATGAGGACGCGGATGGCCGCCCTCCCCGTCGGGAGGGCCCCGGCGGAGCGCGACGCGCTCCAGAGGAGATTCTAGCGGTGCGGCCGTCCTCGTGGCGAGCGGCGGAGGCCGGCGGCGCCGGCCTCCGCCCCGGGGGCTACTCCGCCAGCTTCCACTCGCCGTTCTCCACGCGGTACATGACGAGGTCGTCCTCGGTCATGCCGTTGTGGTCCGTCGGGGAGAACGTGAACGTCCCGCCGATGCCGACGAACCCGCTCGTGGCCTCGATCTCGTCACGCAGGTCCGCGGGCGTGAAGCCCTCGTCGAGGCGGCGCATCGCCTCGACGGTCAGGTACAGGGCGTCGTACGCGTGACCCGCGAACGTGCTCGGCGCGTCTCCGTAGCGCTCGGTGTAGCGCTCGATGAAGTCCGTGGCGACCGCATACCCTTCACTGCCGGTGCCGTAGGCCTCGGGGATCAGCACCTTGCCCGCGGCGAACATGAAGTCCTCGGCCGCCTCACCGGCGCCGGCGATGAACTCCTTGCGCGCGTTGCCGTGGCAGCCGTACAGCGGGATCGTCATGCCGAGCTGCTTCATCCCCGTCGCCACGAGGGCGGCTTCCTTGCCGGCGGACCACATGAGGACCGCCTCGGCGTCGGAGCCCTTGATCTTGGTGAGCTGTCCGCTCAGGTCGGTGTCCCCGGGGTTGAACGTCTCGCTGACCACCGCCGTGATGCCGAACTTCGGCATCTCGGCCTCGAGCACCGCCACGCCGTCCTTGCCGAAGCCGCCGGAGTCCGAGATGAGTCCCACCTTGGTGATACCGGCGTCCTTCAGCCGCTTCAGCGTGAAGGGCACCACGATCGTGTTCGACCAAGGCGTCGCGAAGACGAGCGGGTCGAACTGGGCGGTGATCACGTTGCCTCCGGCCATGGAGACCTGCGGGATGCCCGCAGCGTCCACCGCGTTGCGCATCGCCATCGTCTGGCCCGTGCCGGTAGCGCCGATGAGAGCGATCACCTTGTCCTGCTCGATCAGCTTGGTCGCGGCGTCTACGGCCTTGGCCTCCTCGGTGGCGTCGTCCTCGAAGAGCACCTTGATGTCGCGGCCCCTCACGCCGCCGTCGGCGTTGATGCGCTCGACCTCCATCTCGATGGTCTTCTTCTCGGGATCGCCGAGCCCGGCGTACGGCCCCGTCAGCGAGACGACCACCCCGATGACGTAGGGCTCAGCCTCCTCCTCGGTCTGGCTCCCGCCTCCGCTCCCGGCGCATCCGCCGAGGAGCGACGCGGCCAACAGTGCGGCCACGGTCGCCCGCAGCCACCTCTTCCTGCCCATCTCTTCACCCCTGTCCTTGTCACCGTGCTTCTTACACTTCCTGCAACCGCGGCGTCCGGCGAGGACCGCGCCCTCATACCGAACGAACCACCTACGCTCAGACCCGCGCGATCTCCTCCTGCGAGATCAGCCGCACGGGCCGGTCCTCCAGCAGGCCCAGGGCCCTGTCGGGGTCCGCGACGTTGAGGACCACGTACGTCGAGACCAGCGAGTAGACGTACTCGATGTTGACACCCGCCTCCGACACGACGCGCAGCACCTCCGCCAGGCCGCCCGGCCGGTCGGGCACGTCGATGCAGATGACGTCGCTCTCCTTGACCGTGAAGCCGCTGCCGCGCAGCTTCCCGACGGCCTCGTCGGGCTTGTCCACGACGAGGCGCAGGATCCCGTAGTCGGCCGTGTCGGAGACCGAGAAGCCACGGATGTTCACGCCCGCTTCTCCGAGCAGCCCCGTGACCTCGCTCACCCGCCCCGCCTTGTTCTCGATGAACACCGACAGCTGCCTGACCTTCACGCGCACTCCCCCCTCATGCATGCCTCCCGGCCCAGCGCGAACGCCCGCAGGTTCGCCTGCAGCGTGCTCGACGGGACGCGGGCGGCGATGACCTCTCGCCACAGCTCCTCGGCGAAACCCAGGCCGGTGGAAACCGCGCCGAGCAGCACGATGTTGGCCGACTTCGGACTCCCGGCCTGGCACGCGAGCACGTCCGCGTCGATGAAGACGGCGCCCTCGCCGGCCAGCACCGCCTCCAGGCCCTCCGGCGGCGGCAGCTCGCCGATGAGCACCGGCAGCGGCTCGATCGTCCTCGGGTTGACGAAGAGCCGCCCTCCGGGTTTGAGCAGGGGCAGGCGGCGTGCCGCCTCGATGAGCTCGAAGGCGACGAGATGGTCGGCGCCGCCGGCATCCGTCACCGGCGAGAAGACCTCCTCGCCGAAGCGGACGACCGTGTCCACGGACCCGCCTCGCTGCGCCATCCCGTGGACCTCGGAGAGCTTCACGTCCAACCCCGCGGCCGCCGCGACCTTGGCGAGCACGTCGCCCGCCAGTATCGTCCCCTGCCCACCGACGCCGGCGAGCACGACGGTCGTGACGCTCATCGGAGCTCTCCGACGTCGCACGCCGGGCCGGTCGCCACGATCGCCTCGTACTTGCAGACCTGCACGCACTGGGCGCACCCCACGCACAGCTCGGCGTCGATGGCCGCCTTGCCGGAGGACTCCTTGGAGATGGCGGGACACCCGAGGCGGATGCAGACGGCGCATGCCGTACAGAGCTCCTCGTCGACCCCGAAGGGCTCCGCGTGCTCGCGCGCCAGCAGGGCGCACTCGCCCTTGACGACGATCACGGATGGTCCCGGAGACTCCACGGCCGCACGCAGCGCGCTCTCGGTAGCGGGAAGGTCGAACGGGTCCACCCGGGTCACGTCCGCGATGCCCAAGGCCCGCGCCAGCGCCGGCACGTCGACCTCCACGGTGCTCTCGCCCATCAGGGTCCGGCCCGTGAGCGGGTTGTCCTGCTGCCCGGTCATGGCCGTTACCCGGTTGTCCAGCACCACGACGGTGGCGTTCCCTCGGTTGTACGAGAGGTCCATCAAGCCGGTGACGCCGCTGTGGGCGAAGGTCGAGTCGCCGATCACCGCGACGACGGGTCGCGAGGCCTCTCCGGCCAGCGACAGGCCGTGGGCCATGCCGATGCTGGCCCCCATGCACACGCACGTGTCCATCGCGGCGAGCGGCGGCAGCGCGCCCAGGGTGTAGCATCCGATGTCGCCGGTCACGACGGCACGCATCCTGCGCAGCGCATGGAACACGCCGCGGTGCGGGCAGCCGGGGCACATCAGCGGAGGTCTCGGGGGCAGGTCGTCGAGGGCCGCGCGCGCCGGGACGACCGTCGCGCCGAACGCGGCGGCCACCTTTCGCGGGGTCAGTTCGCCGGCGGCGGGAAGCGGCACGTCGGCGACGTCGATCCCCGCCGCCCTGAGCCCGCGCGCCAGGAAGTCGTCGGCCTCCTCGACCACCGCCACGCGGCGGACGCGTTCGGCGAAGTCCCGGACGACGGCCAGCGGGAGCGGCCATGTGAGCGAGAGCTTCAGCACCGGCGCCCCGGGCAGCGCTTCGCGGACGTGGTGGTAGCACACTCCCGACGTGACGACGCCGACGGGACCCCCGCCGGGAACCTCCGTGTGGACGCCAGACCCCTCCGCCCACTCGCGCACCCTTCCGATGCGCTCGTCGAGCTCGAGGCGCCGGACCCGCGCGTTGCCCGGCATCATCACCCACTTCTCGGGCCGCTTCTCGTACGGCACGCGCTCGCGCTCCTCGCGGTCCTCGGTGCCGACGAGCCCCTTCGAGTGCGCCACGCGAGTCGTCGAGCGAAGGATCACCGGTAGGTCGAACCGCTCGGACAAGTCGAACGCGAGCCTGACGTGCGCCAGCGCCTCGGCACTGTCGGAGGGCTCGAGCAGCGGCACCTTGGCGAAGGCCGCGTAGTTGCGCGAGTCCTGCTCGTTCTGGGAGGAGTGCATGCCGGGGTCGTCGGCCACGAGCAGCACCAGCCCGGCCCCGACACCGGTGTGCGAGAGCGTGAGCAAGGGATCGGCGGCCACGTTCAGCCCCACGTGCTTCATCGTCACGAGCGTGCGCACCCCGCCGAGGCTGGATCCCGCGGCGACCTCGAGCGCGACCTTCTCGTTGGGCGCCCACTCGGCGTACACACCGGGCATGCACGCGAACGCTTCGAGGACCTCGGTCGAAGGCGTGCCGGGATATCCGACGCCGACGAGCGCGCCCGCCTCCCAGGCGCCGCGCGCGACGGCCTCGTTGCCCGAGAGGAGCGATCGGGCCAACAGGTCTCCTTCCGAGGGGGGTCGGGCGGGCCGCCGCCGTGCTGCGTCCCGTCCCGAAAGGAGCGCGATCCGTGGTGGCCGGATGATACCACGAAGCACCGTGTCAGGGCCCTGGTCGGGGGCCTCAGGACGGTCGGACGGCGCAGCGGGCGCGGCGGGCGGCGCAGGACCGGTGGGCGTGAGGCCGGCGGCTCTCAGAAGCGGGAGGCGCCGACGTAATCCCCCCGCTCGGCGATCCGCTCCGTGAGCGATGAGACCCTCACGACGTCGCCCCTCGCCGGCGCGTGCACGAAGCCGCCGTCTCCGGAGTAGATGCCGACGTGGTGGACGCGCGACGGGTCACCGTCCCGGCCGAAGAAGACCAGGTCGCCGGGTCGGAGCAGGTCGAGGCGGTCGCTCGGGATGTGCGACCCGGCGAGGTACTGGGAGCGGCTCGTCCTGGGCAGGGGGATGCCGATCCGCGCGTAGCAGTACTGGACGAGCCCCGAGCAGTCGAAGCCCTCGGGGGTCGAGCCGCCCCACAGGTAGGGCACGCCGAGATAGCGCAACGCGACGTCGACGACCTCGGGATGCCCCGGGGGCAGACCCTCGAGGTCGGCCGCAGGTTCCGGGACACCGCCTGCCGCCGCCCTCTCGGCCGCCCGCCTGGCGGCGGCCTCCGCCGCGGCTCGAGCCCGCTCCTCGGCCAGCCGGCGCTGTCGCTCCTCCTCCTCGGCCACCAGACGTCTCACCTCGGTGTCGAGGGTGGAGACGTACTCGCCCTGCCGCTTCACGGCCGCCTCGATCGCCTGCTTCTTGACGAGCGCGTTGGCGCGCAGCGTCACCTGTTCCGCCTCGCGCGAGCGCAGCGCGTCCTCGGCGGCCTCGACCCGGCGGACCGCCGTCTCGACCGTCCGCAGGAGCCGGGCGTCCTGGCTACCGACGCGGGCAAGGAGGTCGAGTCTGGCTATCAGGTCGGGGAACGAGGTGGTGCCCAGCAACACCTGCACGAAGTCCAGCCCGCCGGACTTGTAGATCCCGGCTGCCCGCTCGCCGAGCCGGCCCCTCGCCGCGTCGCGCTCCGAAGCGGCTTCGGCGAGCTCGTCCTGGGTGCTCTCGATCGCGCGGCGGGTGACGTCGAGCTGCTCGGTGAGGGCGACGTACTCCTCGACGCGCTCCTCGAGGTCCGCGGCCATCTCGTCGAGCGCACGGCGTGCGCCGGACGCCTCGCCCTGCTTGGCGCGGATCTCCGGGGTGCCCGGAGCGGCGGACGCCGGAGGAGACGCGGTGAGCAGCGCGGCCAAGGCGAGCGCACACGCCGAACACGCCGCGCGTCCGCGCCTGCTTCCCACCGCCCCACCTCCGGCTGCGTCTCGTGCTTCTTCGGGAGGCCGCGCGAGAGGGGACCCCGCGCGGGACCGGGCAGGAAGATGCTACCATACCCAGTGATCGGCCTGCCCTTCCGCTGTATCGACCATCCGGCCGGACGGCTGTAGACGGAAGCGACCGAGGAGGCACCAACGGGATGCGGCGACGCCTTCCTGTCCTCCCTGCGCTCGGTCCGATCGCCTGCACGCTGGCGCTCTCGGTCGCTGCCGCGGCGTCGTCGCCGCTGGCGAGTGCCGCGCCGCCGCCCTCGTCGCTGAGCGCGACGGTGCCGACGGAAGGTTCCGGCGAGGGAAGCGTGCCCCCCACCCTGGAGCAGGCGACCGACCGCGCCCTCAAGCTGGAGGAGCTCGTCGAGGAGATCCGCGCCGACCGCGTCGCGCTCGAGACCCGGATCCGCGTCACGAACGAGCGCATCTTCCGCCAGCAGGAGGTGCTGGTCGAAGCCGCCGCGCGCCTGCAGGAGGCCCGACGGGGCCTGTCCGAGCGCTTCGTCGCGATGTACAAGTCCACGGCGATGGAACCGGTGTCGCTGCTGCTCTCCGCAGAGAGCCTCGGTGACCTCTTCAGGCGCATGGCCTTCCTCGCCCGCATCGCCGAGATCGACAACCGCGCACTGCGCGACGCCGTGGTGGCAGCGGCGGAGGCCGACTACCAAGCCGCCGCGCTCGAGGACCTCAAAGCCCAAGACGTCACGCTCCGTGCCCTGCTGCGGCAGCGTGAGGCCGACCTGGTCCGCGCGCGCGACGAGCAGAACGCGCTCGTCGCCAAGCTCACCGCGCAGGAGCGTGAGCGACTGCGCGCGTATCGCGCGAAGCGTGCCAAGACGCGCCAGGCGTGGCGGGAGAGCTCCATCCCGGCAGGCCGGCCAGTGCCCACCGCGCAGGCTGTGGTGGAACCTTACGCGGACCGCACGTACCTGGTCGCCGCGTACCAGCCGCGCAGGTACCGGACCACCGGCGAGACCTACACGGCGGTCTGCTCGTGGTACGGCAACGAGTTCGACGGCCGTCCTACCGCTTCCGGCCAGATCTTCAACCAGAACGACCTCACGTGCGCGTCACGGGGACTCGCCTTCGGGACCAGGCTGGCCCTCACCCGCGGGGGGCGGGGGGTGATCGTCGTGGTGAACGACCGCGGCCCGTTCATCGCCGGCCGCGACCTCGACCTGTCCCGTGCGGCGGCCCGCGCGCTGGGCTTCTCCGGCGTCGAGCGGGTGCACGTGGAGGTCGTCACCGCGCTCGAGTAGGGTCGCGAGGTCCCGGCCCGAAGCGAGCCGCGTGGAGGGCTCGGGGTCCGGCGGCGTCCCGAGCGAAGCGCCGGGAACCAGCGAAGCGAGGGGTGCCCCCGCTCCGAATCCCCTCACTCCACGTGGATCAGGGAGAGCACCTCCGCGCCGTCGAGCTTCTCCCGGCCGTGCAGGGAGTCGAGCTCGATGAGGAACGCGAAGCCGACGACCTCCGCCCCCGAAGAGCGCACCAGCTGGGCCTTGGCCGCCGCCGTGCCGCCGGTGGCGAGCACGTCGTCGATCACGAGAACCTTGTCATCAGGGCCGAGCGCGTCGCTGTGCATCTCGAGAGCGTCGAAGCCGTACTCGAGCTCGTACGTCGCCGCGCTGGTCTGGAAGGGCAGCTTCCCCGGCTTGCGCGCGGGGACGAACCCGACGTCCATCTTGTAGGCGAGCGCGCCGCCGAGGATGAAGCCTCGAGCCTCGGCGCCGAGGATCTTCGTCACCCCCCGGCCGCGGTAGTGCTCCGCCAGCACGTCGATGGCCTTCCGGAAACCCTCCGCGCTGGCGAGCAGCGGGGTGATGTCCTTGAAGAGGATCCCTTCCTTCGGGAAGTCGGGGATATCCCGGATGTAGCCCTCGAGGTTCACGGACACCTCCATCGTCGCGTCGCGGCCGCGGCCGCCCTGCTCGCCCTCTGTCCCCCTCGGCCAGGGTACCCGCACCCGGCACTCGACCGCCAGTCCTCGCGCGCCTCCGTGGCCGGTTCATCCACGCAGCGCCTCCTCACGCAACGTGCCGACGTATGGCAGGGCCCGCAACCTCCCGTCGAGGTCGAGACCGTAGCCCACGAGGAAGCGGTCGGGCACACGGAAGCCGCGGTAGGCTACCGGCAGGTCGACGATCCGGCGCACGTCCTTGTCGAGCAGCGCGCAAACCTCGAGGCTCGAGGGATTACGCTGCCTCAGCACCCGAAGGACGTAGTTGAGGGTGAGGCCCGTGTCGATGATGTCCTCGACCACGAGCACGGGCACGCCTTCGATCGGTTCGTCGAGGTCCTTGGTTATCCGCACCTGTCCCGGCGCCCCGTGCTCGTACGCGGAGACGGCCATGAAGTCGATGCGCACGGGCAGGTCGATGTGGCGGCACAGGTCGGCGAGGAAGAACAGTCCCCCGCGCAGCACGGTGACGAGCAACGGGGGCCGAGTCGCGTAGTCCGCCGTGATCCTCTCACCCAACTCCGCGATGCGCCGTGCCAACCTGTCCTCGTCGATGAGCACCGAGGCCACCTGCGGCGGGAGCACGCGGCGCGGCGTCACCCTCGGTCGTCCTCGGCAGGGGCGATCAGGCCGCCGCCCTCGGCATGTGCCCGTTCGCGCACCGGGATACCGTACTTCAGCAGGAGGTTCCGGAAGTCCCGCTGGTAGAAGACCTTGATGTTGATCTCGGGATAGAGCTCCTTGAGCCGCCTCACCTTGCGGTTCTTCCTTGTGACCAGCTTCTGGCTCATCGTCGTGAGCTCTATGTAGAGGTCGAGGTCGGGCAAGTAGAAGTCCGGGGCGAAGGCGGCGATGACGTTGCCCCTGCGGTCCCACTCTATGGGGAAGGACCTCGGCTCGTAGTCCCAGCGTATGCGGTAGAAGTCGAGTATCTGCGCCGCGACGCGCTCGCTCGGGTGCGCGAACGCGGTCCCGGCCACGCGCTCGGAGCACGGGAGCTCCTGGAGCGCCCCGCCGGGTTGCGCTCCCTCGGGCCGGTTCTGGCGATCGGGGTTGCCTGACGTCATCGGCTCCTACACGACGTCCTCGAAGACCTTGCCCAGAGAGCGCCGAAGCAGGCGGCGCTTCAGGTCCTCGGCCAGCCTCGTCAGGTCCTCCAACGTCTCGACCAGGCGCTGACGCGTCTCGGGGGTGCGATGACGGAAGGCGGGCATGAGGATCTGCGAGAAGAGTGCGGCCTCCCGCTCCGCGAAGGTCTCGTACATCCGGAGGTGCCGTGGCTCGACTCCGAATCGGCGCAAGTCCCAGCAGGTGTGGGCGACCACGACGTCAGCCCGCCTGAGCTCCGGCCCTTCCTCGCCTTCGACGGGCGCGACGAGCCCGAAGTCCGCC
>JACUUM010000027.1 GCA_014859305.1 Coriobacteriia bacterium | reverse complement strand
CTAGTCAGGTGAGAAGTGGATTGCTCCGGCGAGCACGGCGGCGGACGGGACAGGCTCCCCCGCTGGCCGAGGACGGGAGGACGACCATGATGAGACTAAGACCAGCTGTTCTTGGGGGGTTGCTTGCGGCAATGATGCTTGCTGCATGTACTTCCGCAACCGAAAGCCCGAGACAATCTGCAGCGGATGCTCCATCGAATGCGACACGCGCCGCTTCGCGATCGGGCGGGGCCTGGGCTGAAGGAACAATTCTGGATAGTCCAGACGCAGGAGTCACTCTGCAGGAGGCACTCGGCAAGGTGGGGCCGGGAATCTCGCTGCCGGACGAGGCGGCGGCGGGCAAGCCAGTGAAGGTGATGCTGATTCCTGGTCCCGATGGCGAACAAGGCGGGAACAACGGAGTGGCAGTCCTCTACGACAGCGGAGTGAAGTTCTTCGCCACGCCTTCCTCGGCTGACGAAGCACTGTCGGATCTTCGCGAGTGGCAGTCCGCGGACAACGGGAAGCGTAGTCAACCGTGAGGACGCCAGGCAGGCCCGCGATTTCGAGAGAGCTGTCTGCCGCAACAAAGGAGGAGCTATGGCGTTGAGGCGAGTCGGGGCGCTCGAACCAACGCATCCAGGGACGCCGCTGGCGCTACACTCAAGCAGGCGTGTTCTGCGCCGCTGATGCTTAAGAACGTTCGACATAGCGACTGGGGAGTATGAGCAGTGCCACAACGTTTCGGGATCGCGGCAGCCCTCGTCGTCGCTCTAGCCTCAGCCGGATGCACCAAGCCGATGGTGCAGGCTCTTACTCCTCAGCAAGCGGTGGACGCTATGCGCCTCGCCTCGATTAACGGCGTGAGCAGCAGCCGCGATTGCTGGTGGCAGGTGATGCTTCGATTGAGGCGACGGGCTTCATGTCGGGCGGCGCCTCCGTCGTCCGCATCGGGGGAGTGGGTCCTGACATCTACCAGACGACCCTCGTCGTTCCAGAACAGCTATCGTCGTTGACCATCTACCACGCGCTTCCGCTCCTCGTGCCCGACGAGACTGTGATCACCGTCGAGGGGCGCGACCTCGAGGCCAAGCAGCTGCGCGATGGAATCATGACCGGTGGCCCCAATCTCTCTGGCAGAGCGGCCGTGTCCTTCCGCATCCACGACAGCTTCTTGGTAGCCGATGCAATCCACGCAGTGTACGACCCAGACATGAACGAGCAGGACGCGAATCACGACAACGCGCCGATTCCCACGAGCTTGCTCATGGGGCAACCGCCTCGGGTCGACGGCGACCCAGAGCGGTGGCTGGCGATAAGCGAAGGCGAGACCGCTCGGTTGGCTGGTCACGCCTCGTCATACAGTTACGACTCGTTCACCCCGCAGCTCAACCTCTTCATCCCAGACGTACTGGGGACTGCCCTCGCCTACCATATACTGCCCGTCGTGTTTGACAGCCACGACAGCGCGTGGGGTCTCATCGAGAGCAGTCAGGAAAGGGCAACCGGGGTCGAGATCACTCTGAGTGGCGGCGTCTTCAGGGCCAGATAGGCATATCGAACCCGCGCATCCAGACAGACGGCCACCTGCGCTACGCTTACTGCACGCGCATCCGCCGCAGCTGATGCCCAAGAGCGTTCGGTGAGACAGGGGAGGCGACACTTGAGTGATCCGGTGCTCGACGCCTACGTTGCCGGCTTAGACGCCGAATTCGCACCAGCGGCTACCGCGCTGGACGCTGCTGTGATGCAGGCTTGGCCCGAACTCGTCAAGAAGATCTCGTATGGCATGCTCATGTACGCGCTGAGCGGCGACTTCCGGCATTGGGTCTGCGCGATCGACGCCCACAAGAAGCCGTTCCGGTTGCGGTTCCTCTACGGGACGTTGCTGGAAGACCCGGCTCGTCGCCTTCGCAGCGGCACGAGTCACCTCTCGAACCTGGACTTCCCTTCTCTCGAGGACATCGACGTCATGCTCGTCGCGTCGTACGTGAGGGAAGCGGCGTCCAGGCACGACGAGTTCAAGGCGCAGCTGGGCGAGGCGTAACGCGGCCCACACCTGCTCACCGAACCAGCGCGTCCAGCAGATGGCCAGCAGCGCTACACTCAAGCCAGCGTCCGCCGCAGCTGACGCGCAAACACGTTCGGTGAAACGCCCGACCTCAGAGGGGGGGACATGGCTGCGGCTCATGCAAGCGACCCAGTGGGCGGCGAGCCGCGGACTGCCGGAGCCACGCTCCACCATGCGCGCAGGTACGACGTCTGCTCGTGGCTGTTCGGTTTGGGTGTGGACAGCCGCAACAGCCGCATGATCGTCGACATGGCCGGAATCGAGCCGGAAGACCACGTACTCGATGTCGGTTGCGGGACCGGTGACCTCACGCTCACCGCCGCCAAACGCGTGGGCGAGTCGGGATCGGTCCGTGGGATAGACGCCTCACCGGAGATGATTGAAGTAGCTCGCAGGAGCGCGGGCCGGAGGGGTTCGCGAGCCACCTTCGAAGTCGCTCTGATCGAGGAGCTCCCGTATGGGGACTCCACCTTCGATGTGGTCATGAACCGGCTCATGATGCACCACCTCCCCGAGGACTTGAAACGCAAAGGGTTCGCGGAGGTCCTACGAGTGCTCAAGCCCGGTGGACTCCTGCTCGCGACCGACTTCACGCGACCGAGCGGCGGCATTCCGCACGTCGTCTTCGCTCTGGTCAACCACCAGATGATGCAGTCAGCGGACCTGTCAGCCATCCCCGGGATGCTGAGCGAGGCGGGGTTCGTGGATGTAGCTTCCGGGCCCACGCGCTCTGCGTTCCTCGGATTCGTCAGTGGTAGAAGGCCCCAGTAGGGCATTCACCGAACCCCGGCATTCAGCGGACGGCCGCGAGCGCTACGATTGAAGAGAGGGCACCCGGCCGCAGCTACTCGTTCGGGCGCTCCACCACCACGAGCCGGTTGTCGTCTTGGTCGCGGAAGGCAAACATCGGCACCGGGTACTGAAGGATTCCCGGATCGACGTCGATGCCACGATCGCGCAGGGCGTCGTAGTCAGCCTGCACGTTTGTGCTGGTGAACCGTACCTGCGTATCGACCCCCGTCACCAGTCCCTGGTCGGCGCGAACAAGGACGATAGTCGTGATTGCGCCAGGAGGAGCCACCTCGATCCATCGCTGGCCGTCGCCAAGGCTCCCATCCAAGCGTACTTCGAATCCGAGCTTGCCTTCGTAGAACTCCAGGGCGCGGTCCTGGTCGGAAACGGAGATGCCCACTGTCCCGACCTGGACGATATGGGTCGCAGTAGTCGCCTCACGCATCGCGCTGTCCTTTCCGCACAGTTCTCGTCGCTGCCACAGGGACAATACCCGTCTCGGCACTCCCAGGGTGGCTCTTTCTGCGGGGGTTGTTGCTGCACGACGCCGGTCGCGAACGTCTATCAGATCGTCACGCTCGACAAGGCCGTACTCACCGACCGGGTGGGGATGCTGCCGGAGCAGAAGCTCGACCTGGTGCTCTTCGGCATCGACGTCGTGCTCGGACGGTAGAGCCGGTCGCCGAACACGCGGATCGAGCCAGAAGCGCTACACTCCAGTAAGTTGGCTGGACGGGGGTGAGGATTGCAGTACGCGTTCCTGATCTGGAGTCTACTGCTGCTCGGAATCTGGGCGATCGTCTACCTCTCCCTGAGGGATCCCCTTGCCCGTCGTGAGATGCTCATGGTGAGTAGGTGGACGGGACTCCTTGGCCTGACTGAGCCCGTGTTCGTACCGGCCTACTGGAACCCGCCGACGCTGTTCGATCTCGCGCAACGGACGCGCTTCGACATCGAGAGCGTGCTGTTCGCCTTCGGCGTCGGCGGGCTGGCCGTGATCCTCTACGAGTGGCTGCTTCGGCCCGAGCACGTAAAGGTCGCGATGGCCGACCGCAGCGCGAGGAGGCACCGCCTTCACTCGGTGGCTCTGGTGTCGACGCCGCTGGTGTTCGCCGCACTCTGGGTCGCGACCCCGCTCAATCCGATCTACTCCACGATCATCGCCTTCCTCTTCGGCGGACTGTTCACCCTGTACTGCCGCCCCGACCTCATCGGCAAGATGGTCGGCAGCGCGCTTATCTTCACCGCGCTGTACTTCGCGTACTTCCTCAGCCTCGTGCTCGTCTTCCCCGACTACGTCCGCCTCGTCTGGAACCTGCCGGGGCTGTCGGGAGTGCTCATAGCGGGGATACCGATCGAGGAGCTGCTCTTCGCCTTCGGGCTCGGATTCCTCTGGTCGAGCGTCTACGAGCACGTGGGGTGGTACCGGATACGCGCACCGCGGTCAGCGAGCTGAGGCTATCGGGGGATCGGGGACGGAATCAGCGCACAAGTCGGCGGAAGGTGCAGGAGAATCATCGTTGTCCGTCCAACAACGGGATCAAGCTGACTCGCTTCGCTCGCAGCTTATCCCGGGCAACGTTGATATGAGACGGCCGCTGATGCGCTGAGGCGTTAGGCGGCCTCGGTGTTGTGACCAACCGGCGCAGTAGGGAGTCAGGATGCTGGCAGCCGTCACGGTAGACGGTGTGCGTAAGACGTACGGTGAGACTGTCGCCGTCGACGGCGTGTCGCTCGACGTTGCGGAAGGTGAGGTATTCGGCATCGTCGGGCCGAACGGTGCCGGCAAGACGACACTGATAGAGTGTATGGAAGGACTTCGTCGTCCCGACGCCGGGAGCATTCGCGTTCTCGGCCTTGATCCGGTCGCGAACGCTAATGAACTGCGCCAGCGCATCGGCGTGTAACTGCAGGCGGCCGCGCTCCCGGATCGCATCAGGGTCGGCGAGGCGCTTGATCTGTTCTCAGCCTTTTACGAGCTCTCGGTGGACTGGCGTTCGCTGCTCGACCTCGTAGGGCTTGATACGAGCGAGCGTATGCCCATTACGAAGCTCTCCGGCGGCCAACGGCAGCGGGTCTTCATCGCGCTCTCGCTCGTAAACGATCCGGACCTGGTCTTCATGGACGAGATCACCACGGGGCTGGACCCGCAGGCTCGTCGGGCGATGTGGGACATCGTGCGCAGCATCCGCGACCGGGGCAAGACCGTCGTCCTGACCACGCACTTCATGGAGGAAGCTGAGCGGTTGTGCGATCGGGTCGCGATCATCGACCAGGGGACGATCGTGGCACTCGACACCGTGGCCGGCCTCATAAGCTCGGTTGGCGCCGAGTACCGCGTGGCGTTCTCGGCCGACGGGGCCATCGATACGCACGTCCTCCAGTCGCTCCCCGACGTCATCCGCGCCGAGCAGATCGGGGAACGGGTGGTCGTGTACGGGCGGGAGACATCTCTGGTGAGTACTGTGATCGACGCACTGGAATGTGACGGCGTTCGGTTCCGCGACATGAGGACCGAGCAGCCCACGCTAGAGGACGTGTTCCTCACGCTCACCGGCAAAGAGATGCGGGAGTAGGCGATGCGCGCCTACCTCAAGCTGACGGGCGCCCTGGCCAAGCTCTACCTGCGCGACCCGGCGGGCGCGTTCTTCACCCTGGCCTTCGCGCCGCTGTTCGTGCTGTTCATCGGCGCGATCGCCGGCAATGACCCGGAACCGTCCCTCAGCGGCATGGGGTATCTCGACGCGAACCTGCCCGTGTTCGCCGCCATCGTCGTAGGCATGGTCGGTCTCTTCTCCGTGCCCATCGGCACGGTGACCCTGCGTGAGTCAGGCGCACTTAGGCGCTTCATGGCTACGCCGCTTCGTCCGCTCGTCTACATCGCCGCAGACGTGACTGTGTACCTCGTCATGACACTGATTGGCATCGCTCTAGCGTTCGTGACCGGAATGATCGTGTTCGGCGTTCGGCTTCAGGGCGACGTGTTCGGGCTCTTTGCGGCAATCTGCCTCGGTGCGCTCGCGTTCATGGCGCTCGGCTACACGCTCGCCTCCATCGAGCCGACGGCCCAGACGGCCATTGTCGTGGGGAACGTGCTCGCGTTTCCGTCACTCGCACTCTCCGGCGCGACGGTGCCGCTGGAGGTCCTGCCGCAGGAGGCGCAGAACGTCGCCCGTGTGCTGCCCCTGACCCAGATGGTCGATCTGTTCCGCGGCCTGTGGCTCGGCGAGGGCTGGCAGTCGTACCTGACTCATCTGGCTGTTCTCGGGGGCATGCTCGTGGCGGGAACCGCACTCGCTGCCTGGTTGTTTCGCTGGGAATAGGTAATGTGCCGCCTGACCAGGGCGTCCAGCAGACTCGGCGCTCGGAACACGTGCCAGAACCACGCGATCGCCGTCACGCCTGCTCATCCGCTAGAACGTTCGGTGAGACAAGCGAGGAGTCCGTGCTCAGGGGGTCATGAGCACGTCGCCGCCCGCGTCGTTGCCCACATCGCCGGCACCAGGCACCGTGGCGGCAGGCCGGTAGTTCACGGGGACGGCTTTGTCGCACGACCACTCGACCATGCGGGCGTCGCACTGCTCACACAGTAGGACCTCGGAGACCCCCACGATCGAGAGCTGGGTTCCGCGCGAGTACTGAGTGAGAGCCAAGGGCCGCCTAACCAGCTTCGTGCCGCCGCACGTCGCGCACTGCTCCGACTCGTCGTCCCGCAGCCAGCTTCGCCCGCAGGACTCGCACTCGATTCGGATCCCCTCCGGCGAGGGCGTGCCGCGCAGGTCCTCGGTCTCGCCGCATTCTGGGCACTCGATACGTCTCGCCACGCGTTGCTCCTCTAGGCGCTGATCCTTCCGGTTGACGAACAGGACGCATTCGTTGCATCCGCCCTTGAGGCGTTCCTCATCGACAGGCTTCGTCGTCGCTTCAACTTGAAGAGCCCGTAGTCGTCCGGCATCGAACAAGCGCATCCAGCAGACGGCTGCCTGCGCTACACTCGATCGAGCACGTCCGCCGCTGCTGAAGCGCCGAGACGTTAGCCGGACTTGCGAACGGTCGGCCGTTGCCCGGCCATTTGAGCGAGCGCTGGGCACATTCGGGTGCCCCGTTCTCTTCTCCGCTTGGGATATCGATGCGTCCCTCACCGATTCCATTGTACGTCGCCGGGGCGTCGAGGTGCAGTCTCCTCTTTCGCATGTGCCGAGGGCATACTCGGCCATGACTGGGCGGAGGATTCGTCGTCGGTGCAGCGCACGTCCATCCAAGACCGACAGCGTCGCGCGGCATCGCAGCCGCGCAGTATGAAGGGAGCGAGCCGGTGGCAGCCACCGACGACCTGAGTTCGCAGCGGTTCTACCATGGCACACGGGCTGACCTGAAGCCAGGAGACCTGATCGACCCCGGCCATCCCCCTAACTTCGGTCAGCGGGATAGGATAACGACCTACGTCTACCTGACCGGCACCCTGGATGCAGCCATCTGGGGGGCGGAGCTGGCCCTCGGCGAAGGACCCGGCCGGATCTACACTGTGGAACCGACCGGCCCGATCGTGGACGACCGCAATCTGACGGACAAGAGATACCCGGGTAATCCGACGAAGTCATACCGCTCCCGGGAGCCACTGCAGGTCGGGCGAGATAACCGGTTGGCAGGGGCACTCCCCCGAAGAGCTCAAGGCGATGAAGGACAAGCTTGAGCGACTCAAGCGACTTGGTGTCGAACCGATCGACGACTGAAACCCGGACCGCGTGGTCATCGAGATCGGGCTATCGAGTGCTGGCGGATCCACTCGGCCAGCCTGTCTTCGGCAAGAGTCCCGGCCGCCAACTCCAGCATGACGGCCACGACCTCCTCCTGGGTCGCCTCGACCCTCGATCCGTTGAGTCCCAAGAAGACGGCCATGATCACGAAAGCGATCCGCTTGTTGCCGTCGTGGTAGGGGTGGTTGCGGGCCAGTCCGTAGGCGTAGGCCGCCGCCATCCGAGCGGTGTCGGGGCTGTCGCCGCAGGCCCGTCGCTGGCGGGGCCCGGCCAGCGCGGCTTCGAGCGCAGCTTCGTCTCTCGTGCAATGCTCATCCGGCAGAGGTCAGGTGCGAGCGCCCGCGCGAAGGCGGGGAATGGACCTGCATGAACCTGCCGATCGTGCCCCACGTCGCACCGATGCTCGCGAAGGCCGTCGAGGGCGTCCCCCGCGACGGGTACGGCTATGAGCCCAAGTGGGACGGGTTCCGCTCGATCGTCTTCCGTGACCGTGACGAGGTCGAGATCGGCAGCCGCGCCCGGCGACCGATAGCCCGCTACTTCCCGGAGGTCGTGGCAGCGATCAGGTCGAACCTACCCGAACGCTGTGTGCTCGACGGGGAGATCGTCGTGCCCGACCCCGCGCGCGGGCGTCTCGACTTCGAGGCCCTGCAGCAGCGCATCCATCCGGCCGAGAGCCGAGTGAAGCTCCTCGCTCAGCGTACCCCCGCGCACTACGTCGCGTTCGACCTGCTCGCCCTTGGCGACCGCGACCTCACCGGTGAGCCGTTCAGGGAGCGACGCCGGGTGCTCGAGGAGGCCCTGGCCGGCGCGCGGTCGCCGATCCACCTCACCCCGGCCACGACCGATCCCGAAGTGGCCGAACGGTGGTTCGACGAGTTCGAGGGCGCAGGGCTCGACGGCATCGTCGCCAGGCCGCTCGAGGGGACCTACCAGCCGGACAAGCGGGTGATGTTCAAGGTCAAGCACGTCCGAACAGCGGACTGCGTGTTAGCCGGGTACCGCGCGTACAAGACCGATCCGGAAGCAGTAGGCTCGCTGCTGCTCGGCCTCTACGACGACGATGGCGACCTCGTGAACGTCGGAGTCGTCGGAGCGTTTCCCATCGAGCAGCGACGCGCTCTGTTCAAGGAGCTCCAGCCGCTCGTCACCACATTCGAGGGTCATCCGTGGAGCTGGGCCGAGGAGGATGCGCCGGCCCGCACCCCTCGCAGCTCCGAATCCAGCCGGTGGAGCGCCGGCAAGGACCTGACGTTCGTGCCGCTCCGACCCGAGCGCGTCGTAGAGGTCCGCTACGATCACATGGAGGGGAATCGCTTCCGTCACACCGCGCAGTTCGTTCGGTGGCGTCCCGACCGAGACCCGCACTCGTGCACCTTCAGCCAACTCGAGGAGCCCGTCCGGTTCGACCTCTCCGACGTCCTCCGATGAGAGAACCGTGCGAGTTGAGCGTCCGCGGGGCGAGCCGGCCCCTATCCGTCGTCTACGTGGGGCCCGCGGGCACCATCGCCGGCTGCGCGACGACTTCGTAGCGCTCGACGGAGACGATCTTCGCCGACACCGCGGAGGTCGTCTCGCGCCGCAGCCGATCCGCCGCCGTCTCGCTGTCGCGCATCGCCTTCCCGCTCTCCCAGAGCGTCACGGACATCGTCTTCCCGCTCTCCCGGTCCACCAGGTAGTACAGCCCCAGCGAACCCGGCATCCCGGAGACCGCCTTCTCAGCCTTGTCCACGTCGCGGATGTCCTCGTCCAGCCTGTCGATCGGCACCTCGTACCTGCTCACCCGCGCGTACATCACGCACCTCCCCGCCTGAGACGACCTCACCCCTGCCTTATCCCCAACGATCTTCATCCTCCTGTCCGTGCGCACGGACACCTCGGCGTACGAATCGCAGGACCGGCGTCGGGGGCTCCCTCTACGGGGCCGTCGAGAAGCGGTGTAGTCTAGTGGCATGACGGCACGGCCCGAGGCTCGCCTCGCTCGCGACCGACCCTATCGACGCGCGCGGCAGGAAGGAGGGCCCGCCTCGTTGGCACGCAACGGATCCTCGGACAGCCGATGTCCCGCGTGTAGACGGAGGAAGACATGACCGCCGAGCTCACGTCCATCGTCAGCGTCCTGATCGTCTTGAGCATCGCATCGGAGCGACTGGTCGAGATCGTGAAGGGCCTGTTCACTCCGCTCGGAGTGGAGCAGACGGACCCGAGAATGGAGGGCTTCAGGCGCGCGGCGCTGCAAGCCCTCGCTGTTCTCGCCGGGATCCTCACTGCGTTCCTCGCCCGCAGCCTGATCCCCTCCGGTCTGCTCCCTGAGTCCGCCGGCGTGTGGCCCGTTCTCGCCCTCGGCCTCCTTGCCAGCGGCGGGTCGGGCTTCTGGAACTCGATCCTCGGCTACTTGGGACAGGTGAAGGAGGTCAAGAAGGTCGAGGTCGAGGAACGAGCGGTCGATCTCCGACTGAAGGAGGAGGATCTGGCCGGAAGGCAGCGATCCCGACCGTGAGCGCGCACCCCGGGGGATGCCGGGCAGTTGATTCAGCGCTCTCACATCCGACGAAGGATGGCGAATGAGGAGCATCTCAGACAGGGGTACGGACGTCCTCACGGTCGCCCACAAGCTGGTAGGCGCATCGTGGACGCTCTCGGCGATCGCCGTCCTCGTGCTGGCGGTGTCCGCGCCCGACCCGTCGGCACAGGCGTGGGAGAGGGTCGCCGGTCTCCAGCGCCTCGGCGCGGTCGCCTCGGTCGCCACCCTCCTGCTCGGTCTCGCCTATGGGATCTGGACGGTATGGGGGTTCCTGAAGAGCGCTTGGGTGGCAGGAAAGTGGGTGCTGTTCCTGGTGGCCGCCGGCACAGCGGGGTACGCGATGCGCGCCGCAACGGCACACGACTCCTCAGCCCTCGTCACCCTGACCGCCGTGCAGCTCCTCGCGCTCGGAGCGGCCATAGCCGTCGGGGTGTTCCTCGAGCGGTCCCGGCACGCGGGCAAGCTGCCGTGAGGGTGCTCGTTTCACCGCCGGAGTCGACAGGCGCAACAAGGATGGGTGCGAACGGTGCGAAGAGGCCCATCGGTAGCGAATGAACCCGTACAAAGGAGACGCGATGGCTCATAGCATCTCCAAGGACATCTATCGAAGACTCGGGAAGAAGATCGACGGCCTCCCCCTGCGCGTTCCCTGGAGCCAGACTCTCCACGAGATCCTGAAGGAACTCTACACGCCGCAAGAGGCGGAAGTCCTGGTCCGGATGCCGTTCGGTCTCTCTACTCTCGATGAGGTGGCACTCTCCACGCGCATCGATCGAGACGAATTGCGTTCGGCCCTCGAGGGACTGTGCGAGAAGGGGCTGGTCTTCGACGTCTGGGTCGAGGATCGGTATCGCTACGCCCCCGCTCCCCTGATCGTGGGGATATTCGAGATGACCATGATGCGCACCAGGGGTGAACTCAAGTACGCGGAATGGGCCAGGCTGTTCCACGATTACATGAACGGAGATGCCTTCTACGAAGCGAACCTCGAACACGGCGAGAAGGTTTCCGCCCTGAGGGTGTTGCCCCACGAGGAATCGATCGACGAAGCAAGCAGTGTGGAGATCCTGGACTACGAGAAGGCCACTGCGATCGTCGAGCACTCGGACAGGTTCTCGATCGGCTTGTGTTCGTGCCGCCACGAGAAGCTCCACTCGGGAGAGAAGCGCTGTGATGTGCCGCTGGAGACCTGTTCCTCCTTCGGCTCGAGTGCGGAGCTTCTGACCCGGCATGGCATGGCCAGGGAGGTCTCCAGGTCCGAGATGCTGGAGAACCTCGCCCGCTCCAGGGAACTCAAGCTGGTCCTGAGCGCGGACAACGTACGGAAGAACGTCGGCTTCATCTGCCACTGTTGCGGCTGTTGCTGCAACATGCTGCTCGGGGTCAGCCGACACGGCTTCCCGAACACGATCGTCACCTCCACCTACATCTCGCGTATCGACGAAGAGAAGTGCACCGGGTGTGAGAAGTGCGCCAAGGCCTGTCCCGTCGATGCGATCAGCATGGCGGAGACCATGGATCCTGCCAGCAGAAGGTCCCGGGACCCACGAGTGGACGAATCCCTCTGCCTGGGCTGCGGGGTCTGCTCATTGAGCTGTAACAAGGGCGCGATCAGGCTGGTCAAGAGGGAGCAGCGAGTGCTCCACCCCGAGACGACGTTCGAACGGATCATCCTGGCAAGCCTCGAAAGAGGGACGCTGCAGAACCAGCTCTTCGACGACCCGGGGCGTATCAGCCACCAGTTCGTCCGTGCGTTCGTCGGCGGGTTCCTTGGCCTGCCGCCGGTGAAGCAAGCCTTGATGAGCGACCGGTTACTATCCAGATTCCTTGCTGCACTCAAGTCCGGCGCGCGGAGGCAAGGCAAGACGTGGCTGATCGAGGCATGAGCCGGAGGCGACGGCGTTCTCGCGACGGTTCAGGCAGGGGGAGCGATGCTGGGTGCGATCGCCGGTGACGTGATCGGCTCCGTCTACGAGAGCGCCGGGCTCAAGCGCTGCGACTTCGCGCTGTTCACCCCCTACAGCCGGTTCACGGACGACACGGTCCTCACGGTGGCGACAGCCGACGCGATCCTCTCCGGCGGGGACTACGCCGCCTACTATCACGCCTACGGGAACAGGTATCCGAACGCAGGTTACGGCGGCTCCTTCCGCCGATGGCTGAGAGACGAGTCCCGCCGCCCGTACGGAAGCTGGGGCAACGGTTCGGCCATGCGGGTCTCCCCGGTCGGCTTGGCTGCGGCTTCGCCGGAGCAGGCCCTCGAATGGGCAGAGGAGAGCGCCGCCGTCACGCACGATCACCCCGAAGGCATCCGAGGCGCGCAAGCGGTGGCCCTGGCGGTCTACCTTGCTCGGATCGGAGAGACGCAGGACGACATCCGAGCCCAGGTGACCCGACGGCTGGGCTACGACCTGACCCGTAGCGTCGACGACATCCGGCCTGGCTACTCGTTCGACGTCTCGTGCCAGGGCTCGGTGCCCGAGGCCATCACCGCGTTCCTGGACTCCTCGGACGTGGAAGGCGCGATACGCCTGGCGATCTCGCTGGGCGGTGACGCCGATACGCAGGCAGCCATCGCAGGCGGCATCGCGGAGGCCTTCTGGGGCGGAGTACCGGCATCGATGGCAGCCGAGACCATGCGGCGGCTCCCGCAGGAGTTCCTGGATGTGATCGGCGAGTTCGAGAGCCGGTTCCCCTCGGAGCGGCCGTACGGCCGGAGTTGAGCCGCTGGCGACCTTGGGACCGGCATGTCCGGCGAGTCCCGCTCGACGTGCGGCTCCCCGCCCGCTCTCACCCCGGGCTACTCCCCGTCCTCGGCGACCGGCCGCCCGGTCTCCCTAACGAGCACCGGGACGCCGTCGATGCACCCGGGCAGGCCGGCGTCGCTCGCCCGCACCCCGGTCACGCCCACCACCACCGCCGGGCGCCCCTCGTCGTCCAGCCCCACGCCGACCGAGACGACCCCTGGCCGCGAGAGCAGCCGTCCGGCGTGGCGCTCTCGCGCGCGCCTGGCCCGCTCGAGCTCGCCGCCCCCCCGGCCGCCGGTGCCGCCGGTGCGCTCCGCGCTCACAGCGCGACCCCCAGGGCGGTCAGCACGTTCTCGATGCGGTTGACGATCGTGCTCGTCTCGCTGCCCGCGAACAGCAGCCCCACCGCGGCGCCGGTCCCGTCCAGCACGACGGAGCCGCTGTCGCCGCCGGCGCTCATCGCGCCCGCCATCAGCTGATCGGCGAAGCGCGCCGTGCGCTCGCCGTAGGTGACGTCGACGGTGACGTCCACCTGCTCGATCCGCCCCTCCGTGAGCCCGGTGGTGCGCCCGCTCTTCCGGACTCTCATGCCCAGCTCGCCGGACGCGGCCCCCTGCGGCGTGCCGACGCCGAGGATCTCCGGCGACACGAGCGAGGGGTCCAGCGGAGCGCCGAGGGCGGCGTCGACGAGGTTCTCGGGGGCGGCGAGGCTCACCGCTCGCAGGCGCGTGTCGCTGCCGAAGAGTCGCGCGAGCGCGTTGAGGGCGCGCGCCGCGCCCGCGGCGAGCGGGCATGACGAAGGCCCCTCGGCGAGCCGGATCGGGACGAACGCATCGAGCAGCGCGATCGCGTCGCCGGGGTCCGAGCCGCCGTCGTACGGGCCCGGCTGCAGGATCGTGTCGCCTGGCGAGGCGGCGTTGGAGACGGCCAGCACGTGGTTGTTCGAGAGGATGAGGATCTCGCCGCCGCGACGGACCAGACAGCCCAGCGTGCCGGCGGTGACCGCGACGTGCCCCACGCTCACGCCGCCCGGCGCCGGGCGATGCCTCCGCTTCGGATCCCCCGGCTCGTCCGGTTGCGCGGCCGGCTCCCAGTCCAGGGCGCGGATGACACCGGTCTGCACCACGTCGGTCCGTACCCCTTCGACCTCGGACGGGACGAGATCCCCCGGCGCGAGCTGTGTCGCGGGTAGCTTGCGGGTCACGGAGCACACGATGCCCACCTCGCCGGTGCTCTCGCCCTCCACCTGCTTGTAGCCGACGCCGGTGGCGACGACGTTCGGCCGCCGCAGCAGCGCCTGCCGCGACGTCGCGAGAGCGCTCCGTGCCGCGCCGAGGTCCCTGGAGCCGTCCGCGGTCGAGTCCATCTCGGCCCCCCTTCCAGGAGCAAGGATAGACCCTCCGCGAGGGATCCGCATCGGGAGGGACGCGTCGCGAGGGATCCGTCGGGAGGACGGCGAGGGGCGCTACCCCTTCCTGCTCGGCTCCTCGAGCGCTCGCCGTGGTGCGGGCACGCGCACCCGCCCCCGCGGGCCCCCTGCCGGGCAGCTCCCGCAACTCCCCGAGCAGCCGCGCACCTTCAGCGCGAAGCAGCGCGGGCAGCGGATCTCCGCCGAAGGGAACCCGCACGTCGGACAGGGCGTCGCAACTCCGGTGCCGGCCGCGCAGGCCGCTCGGTCCTCAGCGGGGACGGCGCCCCTCGCGCGAACGGCCGGCCTCGCGCGGGACACCTAGACCACCTCCGCCAGCCGCGCGAGCAGCCCGCCGAGAGCGAACGCCACGCCGATGGAGCCGGCGAACACGCCCGCGAGGTAGCGCCAGCCGCGCTCCTTGGCGATGACCATGACGCTGGCGATGCAGGGCACGAACAGCGTGATGGTGACCATGCCGACGAGCAGCTGCACGGCGGTGAGCTCCATCGAGAAGAAGCCCGCGGCGCCGAAGTCGCGCCGGACGAAGCCCATCACGAACGCCGTGGCCGCCTCGGCGGGCAGGTGCAGCCAGCCGACCACCAGCGGCGTCGAGGCCCGCTGGATCGCCGCCAGCCCGCCGCTGATCTCGAGCGCCGAGATCGCCGCCGCGCCGACCAGGAAGAAGACGGTGACCTCCTTCATGAAGCGGTAGACCTTCACGAAGCTCTTGCGCACGACGTTGTCGAGGCGCGGGAGCCGCAGCGTCGGCAGGTCGATCAGCAGGTGCGTCGAGGCGCCGGGCGTGACGCGGTCGAGCGCGGTGCCTATGCCGACGAACACAGCGAGCAGCACCGCGAAGTACGCGGCGGCGTAGCCCGCGCCCACCTGCGCCATCAGCGCGGCGATGACGGCGATCTGCGCCGAGCACGGCACGGCGATCGCCATCAGGGCCGTCGCGATCACGCGTTCGCGCTTGCTGCCCAGGACGCGGGTGGTGAGCGTCCCCATCGTCACGCAGCCCAGGCCGAGGATGAGCGGGATGACGGCGCGGCCGTTGAGCCCGAGCGAGGTCAGCGCGCGGTCCGAGAGCGCGGCGATCCTCGGCAGGTAGCCCGAGTCCTCCAGCAGCGCGAGCAGCAGGTAGAAGCCGGTGACCAGCGGCAGGATGACGCCGAAGAGGTAGGTCGGCGTCATGGTGAGCACGCCGAACTCGCCGGCGAGGAACGTGAAGGCCGCGGAGCCCTCGGCGAACAGCCGGCCGAGGAGCTCGCGCACGAACGGCTCCCAGTAGCCCTGCATGATCGTCTCTTCGGTGACGCCGACGACCCCGCCGGCGATCCACTGGCCCAGCACGACGTACATCGCGGCCAGCAGCGCGGCCAGCAGCGGCAGGCCGGTGGCGGGATGCATCATCGCGCGCGAGATCCGAACGGACGGGGACGCGCCGCGCCGCTCGGCGCTGACCACGTGTCCTACGATGTCGTTGACACGCTCGCGCCGCGCCAGGTAGATGCGCTCGCGCGCCTCCCCGGGCGGGATGCCGTGGCGCGAGGCCACGACCTCGTCGCCCTCGAGCACCAGCAGCGCCTCGGCACGCGAGCCGACCCGCGCCGCCGTCTCGAGCAGCTCGCCCTCGAGCCGCGGGTCCGCGTGCCCGGCGCGCGCTCCTGCGATCGCCGCGCGAAGGCCGTCGATGCCGCGGCCCTCCACCGCGACGGTCTCGACGACCGGGACGCCGAGCAGGTCCTCCAGCAGGTCGCGGTCGATCGCGACGCCGGCGGCGCGCGTCTCGTCGGCCATGTTGAGCGCGACCACCACGGGCAGCCCGGCGTCGATGAGCTGCAGCGTCAGGAAGAGGTCGCGCTCGAGGTGCACGGCGTCGACCACGTCGACGACGGCGTCCGCGGCCAGGATGACGTCGCGGGCGACGGACTCCTCGTCGTTGAAGGACGAGATCCCGTAGACGCCGGGCGTGTCGAGGATCTCGGCGTGGCCGAGCGTCCCTCGGCTGATCTCGACCGTGGTGCCGGGGAAGTTAGAGACGTCGACGTACGTGCCGGTCAGAGCGTTGAAGACGACGGACTTACCCACGTTCGGGTTGCCGGCGAGCACGACGGTGCGCGCGCACGAGCCGACCGGCCCCCCGGCCTCGATGTGACAATGGGCCATCTACGTCACCTCCCCCGCCCTCGCGGCGCAGCGGCTGACGTGGATGCACCGCGCGAGCTTGCGCCCGACTGCGATCTCCTGACGGCCGCACATCACGACCACGGGGCCGCCGGGGATGCGCGTGAGGCAGGTGAGCTCCGCGCCCGCGCACATGCCGAAGCGGATGGCGTGCACGCGCGCGGCCTCGTCCCGCACGGACTCGACGACCAGCCGCTCCCCTCGGCAGGCAGCGTCGAGTGTCATCGGCGCACCCTCGCCGGCGCCGCCTCCGCCGGACCCGCCGTGGCGGTGCACGCCACCCGCACCGTAGCCGCCTCCGCCGCGTGCCCCGCGGCGGTGCCTCTTGCGTCTCGCCATCTCGCGATCCCTTCGGCCGTGCCCTTCCGCAGGTGCCTGCTTCCGCCGCGACTTAGCATAGGCTAAGGCGACCGCTTCTTGCAACCTCGGCGTACTACTTCCATAGCACGATGCGGGTGCGGTTCGAAGCGTTGTGGTAGGCTCTTCCGGCGAAGGGGAGTAGCGCCCGCGAGCGGCGGGCGGCAGGCCGACATCCCGGGCGGCGGCACGAGCGACCCGCCCCGGCCCTGCCCTCACCGTCATCCGGTGACCGCGAGACCTTCGGTGGAAACATCCGCCGAGGGTCTTTGTCGTTGGAGGAGAGAAGCGATGCCTGAGGCAAGCGTCGCGCCGGTCCGCCCCCCGTCACGGCCGGCGACCGAGCCGTGGCACACGATGACCGCCGAGGAGGTCCTCTCGCACCTCGGGTCCGACGCGCGGCGCGGCCTCGACCCGGGGGTCGCTGCCGCCCGGCTCGCCGAGCGCGGCCCCAACGAGCTGCGGCCCGAGGAAGAGGTGCCCGTGTGGCGGAGGTTCGCCGGGCAGTTCAATGACTTCATGATCTGGGTGCTCATGGCCGCCGTGGTGATATCGGCGCTGGAGGGCCAGTTCGTCGAGGCCGTGGCCATCACCGCGATCCTGGTGCTCAACGGCGTGCTCGGGTTCGTTCAGGAGTACCGGGCGGAGCAGGCGCTCGAGGCGCTCAAGGAGATGTCGGCACCCACCGCCACCGTGATCCGCAGCGGTGCCGAGAGCGAACTCCCGGCCTGCGAGCTGGTCCCCGGCGACGTCGTCCTGCTCGAGGCCGGCGACAAGGTACCGGCCGACGCCCGGCTGCTGGAGGCGGGCGCGCTGCGCGTGGAAGAGGCGGCGCTGACCGGCGAGAGCGTACCGGTACGCAAGACGACCGGGCCCGTCGCCGATCCCGAAGCGTCCCTCGGGGACCGCGAGGACATGGTCTTCGCGGGGACGTCGGTCGCGGTCGGGCGGGGCCGGGGAGTGGTGGTGGAGACCGGCCAGACCACACAGATGGGCCGGATCGCCGAGTTGCTCGCGGCGCAGGAGGAGGAGAAGACGCCGCTGCAGCGCGAGCTGCGCACGGTGGGCAAGCGCATCGCCTTGCTCGTGCTTGCGGTCGCCGCCGTCGTCTTCGCGGTCAACACCTTCCAGGCGTGGCAGGCGACCGGCCTGCCCTTCGGCGAGGCCCTCGGGAGCGAGCCGTTCCGGGCCCGGCTCACGGTCGCGCTGCTGGTGGCGATCTCGCTGGCCGTCGCCGCCATCCCCGAAGGCCTGCCGGCCATCGTCACCGTCGCGCTCTCGCTCGGGGTGCGCCACATGGCCGAGCGCAACGCCATCGTACGGAAGCTGCACGCGGTCGAGACGCTGGGCTCCACGACCTTCATCTGCTCGGACAAGACCGGCACGCTCACACGCAATCAGATGGCGGTGCGCCGGATCCTGGTCGGCGACGACATGGTGGAGGTGCTGCCCGACTACTCGCTGGATCCCACCGAGCGCGACCCCGAGGCGGGCGACCTCGAGCTGCTGCTCGAGATCGCCGCGTCCTGCAACGACGCGCGCTTCACGGCCGGGGGCGAGCTCGTCGGCGATCCGACCGAGACCGCGCTGGTACGGGCGGCGCACGAGATCGCAGAGAGGCGCGTGCACCGGCGCCGCCTCGGCGAGATACCCTTCGACTCCGAGCGCAAGCGGATGACGACCGTGCACGACGTGGACGGCCGCTGCCTGGCCTACATGAAGGGCGGGGCCGATGTGGTCCTCCGCATGTGCACGCGCGCCCTGCTGCACGGCGAGACCGTCGGGATGACCGAGGAGTTGCGCTCGCGGCTGCGCTCGCGCAACGAGGGCCTCGCCTCCACGGGCTACCGGACGCTGGCCTTCGCATACCGGGAGCTCGATGGCCCGCACGCCTGCGAGATCGACGAGGCGCACGCCAGCGACATCGAGCGCGACCTCACCTACGTCGGGATCATGGGGCTGCTGGACCCTCCGCGCCCGGAGGTCGCCGAGGCGATCGACGTCGCTCACAGCGCGGGCATCCACGTGGCGATGGTGACCGGCGACCACGCCCTCACGGCGAGCGCGATCGGCTCGCAGATCGGGCTGCTGGAGGGCAAGGAGGTCGTCGACGGCGTGCGGCTCGAGCGCATGACCGACGAGGAGCTCTACGACCTCGCCGAGGACATCCGCATCTACGCCCGCGTCAACCCGGAGCACAAGCTCCGCATCGTCGAGGCGCTGAAGCGGCGCGGTCACGTCGTCGCGATGACCGGCGACGGCGTCAACGACGCGCCCGCGCTCAAGCGGGCCGACATCGGCGTGGCCATGGGACAGGTCGGCACCGACGTGAGCCGCGAGGCGGCCGACATGGTGCTCGCCGACGACAACTTCGCCACGATCGTGGAGGCGGTGCGTCAGGGGCGCGCCGTGTTCGACAACCTGCGCAAGTTCATCCTCTTCCTGCTCTCGTGCAACATGTCCGAGGTGCTCATCATCCTCACGACCACGTTCTTCATCGACCGGCCGGCGCTGCTGCCGTTGCAGATCCTCTGGATCAACCTCGTCACAGACGGACTGCCCGCGCTCGCGCTCGGGGTGGACCCCGCCTCGCCCCGCGTCATGCAGCGCGCCCCGCGGCGTGCCGACGAGGGCATCCTTGTCCGAAAGCGCCAGCTGCAGGTGCTCTGGCAGGGCGCGTTGCTCACCACCGCGGGTCTGTCGGTGTTCGTCTGGGCAGACTACCTGATGGCCGGTCATTCCTTCGAGCGCGCGCAGACGATGCTCTTCGCCGCGCTCGTGCTCGCGCAGTTGCTGCACGCGTTCAACTTCCGCTCGGAGACCGTCTCGGTGTTCACGGCCGAGTCGCTGCGCAACCGTTGGCTCGTCTACGCGCTCTTCGGGTCGATGGCGCTGCAGGTGCTGGTGATCTACCTGCCGCCCCTGCAGCGGGTCTTCCGGACGGTACCGCTGTCGGCCCCCGATTGGCTCGCCGTGCTGACCGCGGCGCTGTTGCCGATCGCGATCATCGACCTGGTGAAGGTCGTCCGCGCCCGGCGGGCGGGGGCTGCGGCGGCGTAGGCGAGACGCCGGCGCGGTCGCGAGTGCGGATCGGCGCGGCGCGCGGCGCGCGTCCGCTACCCGCGCGGCTCCAGCGCGAGCCGCACAAGCAGCTCGCACAGGTCCGGGAACGAGATGCCGACGGCGCGTGCGGCCTCCGGCAGGAGGCTGGTCTCCGTCATGCCGGGGATGGTGTTCGTCTCGAGCGCGTAGGCCCGACCGTCCTCGGCCACGATGAGGTCCGTGCGCGAGACGCCCCGGCACCGCAACGCGGCGTGCGCCTCCAGGGCGAGCCTCTCGCAGTCGCGCTGCGCGTGCTCCTCGATGTCGGCGGGGATGAGGTGCCGGCTCATCCCCGGTACGTACTTGGCCTCGTAGTCGTAGAAGTCGTGCTCCGGCACGATCTGCAGCGTGGGCAGCGCGAAGGGCTCGTCGTTGCCCAGCACGCCCACGGTCACTTCCGCGCCGGCCACGTATCGCTCCACCAGCGCCAGGCGGCAGTGGCTGAACGCCTCCTCGAGGGCGCCGGGCAGCTCCGAGGCCTGTTGCACGATCGTGACCCCGATCGCGGAGCCCTCGTTCGCGGGCTTGACCACCAGCCGCTCCCCCAGCACGTCGACCACCGCAGCGTGGTCGAGAGGGTCTCCTCGGCGAAGGGCTACCCAGTCAGGCGTTGGGATGCCGGCGTGTTCGTAGATGGCCTTCGAGGTCACCTTGTCCATCGCCATCGCGCTGGCCAGCACGCCCGAGCCCACGTAGGGCATATCGAGCAGCTCCAGGAGCCCCTGCACCGTGCCGTCCTCGCCGTAGCGACCGTGGAGGCAGACGAAGACGACCTCGGGCGCGAGGTCCTGCAGCTCGCGGATGAAGGTGATGCGGCGCGCGTCCACCTCCGCGACGTCGTGCCCGCGCTCGCGCAGGGCAGAGGACACCTGCGCGCCGGTCTTGAGCGAGACCTCGCGCTCGGCCGAGCGGCCGCCCATGAGGACGGCCACGCGGGTGCGCGGCAGCGGCTCCCCGGCCTTGGCGCGCGGGGCCGTCACAGCCATCCCAGCCTGAGCGCATCGAGGACCGTGAGCGCGGCCCACCACAGAGCCACGCCGAAGGCGGCTACCGCCGCCGTCCACAACATGGAGCGCGGCAGGAGGCCCGTGCGCACGAGGGAAACGCGGCGCGAGAGGAGCCACTCGGCGACCACCACGAGCGGGGACAGCGCGGCCAGCACGAGCGCGGCCAGCACGAGCCAGCGGTACGCCGCGAGATCGGGCGGGTAGCCGCGGCCCTGCAGGAGCGCCACGGTGGCCGCCGTGAGCGCGACCCAGGCCCCCGCGTATGCGGCGATCGGGGTCCGCGCGAGCCGCGGGAGCTCGGGTACGAGCTGGAGGCGCGCGGCGGCGGGCGCGGGCTCCTCCGCGGCGGCGGGCTCCTCCTCGGCGGCGGGCTCGGCGGCGGCGGCGGGCTCGGGCTCCTCCTCGGCTGCCTGCGGCGCCGCCGGCGCTCCGTCTCCGGGAGCGGTCTCCGCCGGCTGCTGACGCTCCTCGGCCTCGGTCGCCTTCGGTCTGACGTCCGCTTCGTCCATGCCCGCCTTCCCCCCCTCCGTTCCTACCCCCGCCGAGTCTAGAGGAGCGTCCACGGCTCGGACAACCGCCCCGGTAGGGACCCCAGTCGCTCCTCGGACTCCTCGCCGACCGGCGTCTCGATGATGGATGGACCCGCCAGAAGGGAAAGAACGCGAGGCGCGGCCTTGCCGCGCGTGTCGACGAGGGGAGCGAGACGTGGGCGACGACGCCGGCTTCGACCGGCCGGGCGAGGACGGGCCGGGCGGGGGGCGCACGGAACCGTACCCGGTAGCGCGGCCGCACCAGCATCCGTCGCCCTCCTACGGGCGCCCGGTCGTCACTTCTGAACCCGAGGCCGCGCCGGCATCGCGACGTCTCGGCGCCGGAGCCGCGGCGATGGTCGCGCTCGCCGTGGCGCTGCTGGCGGGCTCGTTGGCGGGAGGGGCGGCCGGCTTCGCCGGCGGGCTGTTCGCCGCCAACCGGGTCAGGCCACAGATGGCCGCGCAGGGCGGGCGCGCCCTTCCCGTCGACGGGAGCGAACCGGTCGCCGCCGCGGCGGCCCAAGCGTTGCCCAGCGTCGTCAACATCGACGTCTCCGGCTCGCCCGACGGGGCGCGCGGCGAGGACGAGGAGGACATGCCCGGAGGCCATCCCGGGGTGCCCATCGTCGGCAACGGCTCGGGCGTGGCCTTCCGCCGCACCGGCGGCGGGGGCACGTACATCCTGACGAACAACCACGTCGTGGAGAACGCGAACTCGATCATCGTGAAGGGCATGGACCGCGAGCGGCACAAGGGCAAGCTGGTCGGCGCGGATCCGGACACGGACGTCGCCGTCGTGCAGGTCGACGCCGAGCTTCCCGTCATCGAGGTGGCCGATCCCGACGAGGTGCACGTCGGCGAGCTCGTGATCGCCATCGGCTCCCCCTTCGGCCTGTCCCACTCGGTGACCTCGGGCGTGATCTCGGCGATCGGCAGGTCGCTGCCCGATTCGTTCAACGGGAACGACGACGCCTACCCGCTCGTGGACGTCATCCAGACCGACGCTGCGATCAACCCCGGCAACTCGGGCGGCGCCCTCGTCGACCGCTCCGGGCGCCTCGTGGGCATCAACACCGCCATCTACTCCGAGAACGGCGCCTCGGGCGGGATCGGGTTCGCGATCCCCGCGGGGTCGGCGATACGCGTGGCCGACCAGCTCATCGCCGACGGCCGCGTCTCCCACCCGTTCCTCGGTATCGTGGGACAGAGCGTGGACCCGCTCATCGCGAGGGAGGAGAGTCTCCCCGTCAGCGAAGGGGCGCTCGTGGTGGAGATCCAGAAGGGCACCGCCGCCGAGAAGGCAGGGGTGAAGCCCGGCGATCTGATCGTGGGCATCGACGGGACGAAGGTCCGCACGATGGACGACCTCATGCTCGAGGTGCGCCGCCGCGGGATCGGCGAGAAGGTCCAGCTGCGGGTCTACCGCGGCGGCTCCCAGACCACCCTGGAGATGACGGTAGGCGTCAAGCCCGCCGACGGCGGCAAGCGCTAGCCCTACCCGCCGTCGTCCCCGCGCCTCCCGGCGACCGAGAACGCCAGGCCGATCGCGGTGAGCATGGTCAGCACACCGAGCAACGTGACCATCGGCAGCGTCCACGCCGCTCGCTCACGCCGGCGGGCCCGGCCTCCCGAAGAGGCGGCTCTCTGCTCCTCGGACCCGTACACGACCAGGCTGGCCTCGGCCATCCGCGTGACGGGGACCTCGACGCCGGCCTTGTCCGCGAGCTCCTCGGGAACGCCGCGGTAGTACAGCCGCGCCGTCACCGTGACCGGAGGGGCACCCGGCATCGGCGCCTCGTAGTCCTGGGTCCTGAAGCCGCCGGGAGGGACCCGGTCGTCGCTCGCGATGCTCGCGGCCTCCCACATCTCGACCGGGCGCACCCCTCGCGCGTCGGCGAACTCGGTGCCGAAGACGCGCGTTCCGCGCAGCACCTCACGGCCGCGGGCGTCCTCGGCCACGACCTCCAGCCACATCCTCCGCAGCCCGGTGACCCCCGTGGGCAGGTAGTGGCCGGCGCCGACGTTGGATAGGGTGACCCCGACGCTCAGCAGCGAGCCCGGTCGTACGACGTCGTCGGCCGCCAGCGTCAGCTCGGCCGCGGCTCGAAGGCGCTCCTCGGCCAGGCCCTTCGGGCCGAGCGCGGCGTTCGCGCCCACGAACGTCATCGTCCGGACGTGGTCGCGCTCGACGCCGAAGGACGCGACGTGGCCGGCGTTCGGCCTGGTGACGCCGGGACCGGGGGTCATGTGGCAGTCCTGGCACACGACCCCGCGCTCCGCGTAGGGGCTCTCCTTCCATTCCGTGTACGTGGCCTCCAGCGCCAGACCGTTCTCAGGATGGTTGACGTCGTGGCACGTGCCGCAGAACTCCGCGCTTCGGTGGAAGGCGGAGTACGCCGTCCGATGGGCCGGGGAGACGGCGTCTTTGAGCGCGGCGCGCTTCGCGTCGTCGGGCTTGACGACCCAAGATGAGTTCGCGACCGGCTTCCTCGTCCCCGTCACCTGGTGACAGAAGTCGCAGCCCACCCCCTCTCGGGCCTGGGCGTTGCGCTTCTTGCCGTCTTTGCCGGTCATATCGGCCATCGCGGCCACCGGGCCGTGGCACGCCTCGCAGAACGGGCCGAGTCGGCCGTCGGTGGCCTTGTTCGCCTCGCCGAGCTTCGCCAGATAGATCGGGTCCGAGAGCGCCTGAGCGTGCATGGACCCCTGCCACGCGCCGAGGAGCTCCGAGTGGCAGTCGCAGCTCCCCGAGGGCGCGAACCTGGACGCCGAGACCTTCTGGAGCGCCGAGGCGGCGGGCGGGCCGAGGAAGGCCATCGCGAGCGCCAGGAGCAGCGTGGCGCCGGCGGCGCGCTGGCGGGAGCGCGGATTCCCGCGGCGCGCATGTGTTCGTGCTCGCATCACGGCCTCCCGCCCCCAGCATTTGGATATACATACTGAAGATTCCGGAGCGGAAACGGAAGGAGCTGCGTCCATGGAGACCTACCGCTGCAAGGCCTGCGGGTACTTCCACGTCGGTCCCGCGCCCGACCATTGCCCGGTCTGCGGGTCGCCCAAGACCACGTTCGTGGCGTACAGGGGGCCCGGTGACCTCGCGGGCACCAGGACGCTCGAGAACCTCAAGGCCGCCTTCGCCGGCGAGTCGCAGGCGAACAGGCGCTACACGCTGTTCTCGCGCATCGCCCGGCTGGAAGGTTCCGAAGCTGCGGCGGCGGCGTTCGACCGGGCGGCGGCCGAGGAGACGGCCCACGCCCTCGGACACCTGGCCTACATGAGCGCCTTCGGCCGGACGAGGGAGAACCTCGAGACGGCCATCGAGGGCGAGGACTACGAGACGACCGACATGTACCCCGCCTTCGCCGACGTCGCGGAAGCGGAGGGTCTCCCGGCGATCGCCCACTACTTCCGTTCGGTGGGCGGCTTCGAGAAGGCGCACCGCGACGAGTACCGCGACGTGAGAGAAGGCGAGTAGGGGCCCGGGCGTCCCGGCGGCGGTCCGGGAAGGCGGCTGTCGGCGACGAACGAGCGCGTAGTATGGACGCATGAGGGCCGACATCAAGTCGATGGACGTCGGAGGGATCGCAGAGGCGCTGTCGGACCTCGGTGAGCCCCGCTACCGCGCGTCGCAGGTGCTGCGCTGGCTCTACGCGCGCGGCGCCACATCCTTCGACGAGATGACGGATCTGCCCGCCGGGCTGCGCGCGGCGCTGGCCGAGCGCTTCGCGATGAGCGTGCCGCGACTCGTCGAGCGGCAGGTGTCGAGAGACGGGGCGCGCAAGTACCTCTGGCGGCTGGCCGACGGCGTGACCGTGGAGAGCGTCGGGATCCCCGCCGACGAACGACTGACGGTCTGCTTCTCCACGCAGGCCGGCTGCCGGATGGGTTGCGCCTTCTGCGCCACGGGCCGCGGCGGCTTCATCCGGGACCTCTCGCCCGGCGAGATGGCCGACCAGGTGGCGATGGCCGGCCGCGACTTCGGGCGGCGCGTGGCCAACGCGGTGGCCATGGGGCAGGGAGAGCCGTTCGCGAACTACGAGGCGACACTGGCGGCGCTGCGCATCCTCAACTCGCCGGATGCGCTGGGGATCGGCGCCCGTCACATCACCGTCTCCACGTGCGGGCTGCCGCCGGCGATACGCCGGTTCGCCCGCGAGCCCGAGCAGTTCACGCTGGCGGTCTCGCTGCACTCCGCCGTGCAGGAGACGCGTGACCGCCTCATGCCCGGTGTCCGCGGCGTGAGGCTCGAGGCGCTGCGCGAGTCCCTCGTCTCGTACGTCGAGCGGACCGGTCGGCGGCCCTCGCTCGAGTACGCGCTGCTGGCTGGCGTCAATGACACGCCCGAGGAGCTCGCCGCCGTCCTGGCGTTCTGTCGAGGACTGCTCGTGCACGTCAACCTGATCCCCGCCAACGTGGTGAACGGATGCGGCTTCGACCGCAGCTCCGCGCGGCGGGCGCGCGAGTTCCTCTCCGCGCTGACCGCTGCGGGGGTCGAGGCGAGCATCCGCGCTGAGCGCGGAGCCGACATCGACGCGGCATGCGGCCAGCTCAGGCAGCGCCGCGAGGGCGGCGCCGAGGGCGCCTGACCGGGCACAGGCCCCCGAGCGCGGGGCAGCCTCCGCACACGCGACGGTCGTAGCGCGGCCTGGGCCGGTAGGGCCCTCCAAGTGCGTCGCGGGCGAGTCCCTCCAACCGCTCGCGCAGGCGCGCCGCGTCGGAGGATCGGAACCGCGACGAGGTGATGCGCGACCCGCGCTCCAAGGCGACGAAGGCGACCTCGACCTCACCGGCCCCGCTCTCGAGCAGCGCGAGCGCGTAACACTCGGCCTGGAGGCGGTACGCCTCCCCGCCGGAGCGGTCACCGGTACCATCGCCGGCGCCGGTCTTGTAGTCGACGACGAGCACGCGCTCCCCGAACCAGGACACGAGGTCCATAGCGCCCGTCAGCGGCGTCCCGTCGAGCATGACGGCGAAGGGCACCTCGCGGCCGATTCGCTCTTCGGCCTCCGCGCGAGCCGCGAGCGGCGAGCCGGCGAAGGCCCGCACGGCCGCGGCGAGGCGGGGGATCTCCTCGGAGGGCAGCCCGTGCACGGACGCGATCGCATCGATGCGCGCGTCGGTGAGCGGCTGCTCGCCGAGCGTCTCGAGCGCTGCGTGGGCCGCCGACCCGAACGCCATCGGGCCGGCGTCGCGGCCGGGAGCGCGAAGCCCGGCGACGCGCTCGACGTAGAAGCGGTACGGGCACTCAGTGAAGGTGTGCAGCGCGGTGAAGGACAGCGAGGCCGGTCCCGCCGCAGGCTCTTCCGGCTGCGGGTTCTCCACCGGCTCCTCCGGCGCGTTCTCCGCCTCCGCTGCCGCGGGCCCCGGCGGCGGCGAGGGTACCGGCGGCGTGGAAGGTCTCGGGTGCGTCGGCGCCTCGCGAGCGGGCGCGGCGTCCGGCTCGTCCTCCGGCCTGACGACCTCGAGGACGTAGCGCGCTCCCCCCGCCTCCCGCTCCCCCGGCTCGCCCACCGCCTCCGCCAGACCCAGCGCGCCCCGCACCCACCCGATGGGACGGTCGTCTCGCTCGCCCTTGTCCAGCGACGTGGCCCCCGAGAGGATCAGCCGCTCCTCGCCACGCGTGCACGCGACGTACAGCAGCCGTTTCTCCTCGGCGAGCCGGCGCTGCTGCTCCTCCGCTCGCATGCGCGCATGCTCCATCGGCACGTAGCCGTCCTCGCCCGTCCGCGAGCGCGGCAGGGCGAGGGACCACGCGGGCCCACCGGGTCGCATGACGGCTATCGCGAGGTCTTCCACGGACGGGACCTGCCGTCCGAGGTCGGCCACCGCCACGACCGGGAACTCGAGACCCTTGGCGGAATGGACCGACATGATGCGGACCGCTTCAGCCGCTTCCGGCGGCGGAGCCTGCCCCGACCGCCCGTACAGGCGCCACGCGCGAAGCCGCTCCACGAACGCGCCCGCATCCGGCGTCTCGTCCCGCCCGAACGTCTCGGCCTCTCGCACGAGCTTGCGCACGTTCGCCCACGCGCGCTCGCCCGCCGCCCCCCTGCCGGACAGGGCCTCTCGCAGGCCGAGGATCCGGATCGCCCTCACGAGGGCCTCTCCCAATCCGCGCCGGTGGCATTCGCCCCTCAGCGCCTCGACCGCGTCGCGCAGCGCCCGTACCCGCTGCCGGTCGCCCGCGGGCAGCGCGCCCTCCCCCGCCGCCGCAGCGGTCACGGCGGCCCACATTCCGCGGTCCTCGGCCAGCTCCCGAAGCTGGAGCACGGCACCGCCGGAGAGCCCGATCATGTCGCCGAGCAGCAGGGTGGCGAACTGCTCCTCGTCGTGCGGCAGCGCCGCAACCGCCAGCAGTGACTCCATCTCGAGCGCCTCGGGCTGCGACGCGAAGGAGCCGCCGCCGGCCACGAGTGCCGGCACCTCCTCGGCCTCCAGGGCGGCGAGGTAGGGCGCCGCACCGGTGAGCGCCCGCAGGAGCACGGCGACGCCGCCGGGCGGCACGCCGTCCTCTCGCACCAGGGAGCGGATCCGACGCGCGAGTGCGCGGGCCTCGGCCTCCCGCCACGAGACGCCCTCCCACCCCTCGCGGGCCACCGCCAGCACCTCCGCGCACGGGGCGCTCTCGGGCGGTGTGGGGCTCGCAGGGCCGCCGGGGACCAGCGGCTCGTGCCCGGCGCCGAAGAGCTCTTCGGCGCCGAAGAGCGCGTTGACGAAGCCGAGGAGTGGCGGGCGCGACCGGAAGTTCACGTCCAGCGACACGGTGCGGTCGATGCCGGCCCGCACCTGGCGGAACACCTCGACGTCGGCGTTGCGGAACGAGTAGATGGCCTGGCGCTCGTCACCCACGACGCACAGGTCGCCCCTGCGGATCGGCTCGATCACGCGCACCTGCAGCGCGTTGGTGTCCTGGAACTCGTCGACCATGATCAGCTCGAAGCGCCGCGCGTACTCCTCCGCTACATCGGGTCTGCGCCGGAAGAGGCGTTCGGCGGCCTCCTGCAGGTCATCCTGGTCGAGCACTCCGGCTCGCCGCTTCCCCTCGGAGTACCGCTCGCCGAACTCGCGCAGCAGCCCCCTGAGGGCACGGCGGTGCGGCTGGATACCGGCGAGCCTGGCCGCGTCCTCGAGCTCGTCCAGGACCTCCGAGGCCTCCTGTATCGCTCCGGCCGTGGCGCGGCATCGCCTGGAGAGGCGGCACGCCGCCCTGGCCTCGATCACGGCCCCGGCGGCCCGCTCGCCGGCAAGGGCCCCCGCCTCGCGCAGCGCGCGCGCGACCGCCTCCAGCGCGGCCGCGTTGTCGCGCTGCGTCGCGTTGGCCGCGGGGGTCGGGTGAGCCGAGAGGACGGCTTCGATCGCGGCGAGTGCGCGGCCGAGGACCTCCCGCAGCGCGGGCGGCTCCGCAAGGGGCAGATCGTCCGGGGCGACTCCCATCGATCGCAGCCTGGCGTGCAGCGCCGGCACCGTCGCGCGCAGGCGTGCGGCGCCGAATCGCGCGAGGAGAGCCCCGACCCCCGCGTCGCGCTCGCGCGTCGAGACCGCTTCCTCGAAGGCCGCCTCCCGCAGCAGACCGGTCTCGATCTCGTCGGCGACGCGGAACCCGGGAGGCAGGCGGGCCTCGAGGGCGTGCCTTCGCAGGAGCCGCGAACAGAAGCCGTGGATGGTCGAGACCCACGCTTCCCCCATGGCCAGGGCCGCGTCCGGCCTGGCGTGCTCGTAGCGGAGGACGCGCCGGATGCGGGCCTCGAGCTCGGCAGCCGCCTTACGCGTGAACGTGATCGCCAGGGCGCGCTCCGCCGGCGTCCCGCGTGCGACGGCTTCGGCGAAGCGCCGCGCCAGCACCGCCGTCTTGCCGGAACCTGCTCCCGCAGCGATGAACAGTTCGCCTTGCAGCGTCCGGATCGCCTCGCCTTGGGCCGGCGTCGGGCGGAACATCACGCCGCCCCCCTCTCGCACGCGTGGCTCACCGCGCAGTACCGGCAGGCATCGTGCGCGGGATCGGGCGCGAGCCTTCCCTGCCGGATGCCCTCGGCGGCGTCGCGGGCCCGCCGGACGGCGTCGTCCAGCACCTCCTCGAAGGCCGCGGCGTCCAGCGCCTGCGCTCCGGGCAGCTCCTCGGCGCGGAAGGCGTCCCGGAGGTAGAAGCCGGAGGTCCGCCCGCTCCTCAGGCTGCGGTACACGGCACCCGCGACAGGCATGCCGCGGGTCCGCAGCGCGACGGTGTAGAGCTGCAGCTGGAGCAGCCCCCGCCTTCCGAAGTCGCGCGGCGGCGGCACGTCGCCGGTCTTGTAGTCGACGACCAGGGAGACGCCGCCGTCGGAGTCGATGCGGTCGACGCGCCCCCGGAGCTTGAGGTCCCCGAGGTCGACCGGGTCGTCATCGGGCGCGAGGCCGAAGCCCAGCTCCAATCCGACCGGCTGCAGCCGTGGCACGAACGCGGCGTCCCTTCCCAGGAACGCCTCGAGCCGGTCCCACGCCGTCTCGAGGCGGTCCCGCTCGTCGATGTCACGGGGCTCGGGCAGGGCCGACGCACCCGCCTCGAACGCCTGCCGGGCCAGGCGCAGCGCCACGGGCAGCGACTCGGGGGTCACGCGAGCCACGCCCGCCTCCGCGGGCAGCGCTCGCAGGGTCTCGCGCAACACGTCGTGCACGAGCCGCCCGCTCTCGAGCGCGTCGAACCGGGCGTCGGCCTTCCGCGGCCGCAGCCACCGGTCGCGCAACCACCTCACCGGGCACGAGAGATACGTCTCGAGCTCGCCCGGCGAGAAGACGTCTCGCTCCGACAGGCCGGCCACGGCCTCCCCGGAGCCCTCCGCCATCCGTTCCGCGAGACCCCTCATCCGCCGCCGGGCACCGGCTGCCGCCGCGGCAGCGCCTGCCACGTCCACGAACGCAGGTGTCCCTTCCTCGGCGTCTTGCGCGCGGTAGACCTCGAGCGCCTCGGTCCATGCGGCCGAGGCCGCGCACGGCTCTCCTCCCTCGCCGAGCGTATGGGTCAGCAGCACGAGGCGCTCCCTCGCGCGCGTCGCCACGGCGTAGAACTCCGCTCTCTCCCGCTCCTCGGCACCCGCCCGCTCCGGCACGCCCAGGGCTCGCGCGGCGGCGCCGACCGCGCCCGCGCGGTACGTGTCGTCGGAGCGCGCCGACCCGCCGTCGGCGGTGAGCCCGCCCACGATGACCACCGCGAAGCGGCGGGAGCGCGCGCGGAGCGCGCTGACCACCTGCACCCTGCCGGGGCGCTCCGCACGGGCGGGTTCCGCGCGGGCCGTCTCGATCGCGACCAGCACGTCGGAGGCGCCCAGGTCGGCCCCCCTCGCATCCGCAGCGTCCGCGGCGATGGACAGCGATCCGGCCGCCCCCTGCGCGTCCTCCTCACCCCACTCGCCCAGCAGCGGTGCGTCGCCCGGGTGGGCCGCTTCGAGCAGTCCGTGGACCAGGCCCGCCCACGCGGTGGCCCACTCCGCGTCGACGCGTCGGCGGGCCAGCTCGCCGGCCGCGAGGAGCGGGCCCCTGGCCGCCGGGACCGCCCGTACCGCCGAGGCCGCGAGCACCTCGGTCCGCTCCTCGCGCTGCCGCCGCCATCCCGCCTCGAGCGCCGCGGCTTCTTCGGCGGAAGCCGGCGAGTACGGCGAGCGCAGCCACGAGAGCAGGTCCGAACGGGCTCCGGTGAGGGCGAAGCGCAGAAGGTGCGCCGCCGCGCGAGAGAGCGGCAGGGCGCGGAGCGGCACGTCGAAGTCCAGGTCGCAGGACAGCCCCCTGTCCGCCAGCGCGCGCCGCAGCCCGCGGGCCAGCGGCCAGGGATCCCGGTAGACGAGCGCCACCTCCTCGGCGGGGACGCCGGAGGAGATCGCGCGAGCAGCCTCCTCAGCCGCCCGCTCGACCTCGTCCTCGGCATCACCGCAAACCCCGAAGACCACGTCCGATGGAGGAGGCAGCGGCTGCGCCGGCGGCGCGAACAGGTGAGCCGTGAACGCCCGCAAGTCCTCCGATCGCGTGTGCCGGTCCTCTCGGGGCAGCACCACCGTCCCGTCCCCGGAGAGACGCCGGACGAGCGCGCCGGTCGCCGCCGTCGCCGGGAAGCCTTCGACCCAGGTCAGCGAGACGAGCACCTCGACCCCCCGCTCGGACAGCCCGCGCAGATAGGCCTCCTGGTGCGGCGCGAGGTCGGTGAACCGGTGGGCGGCGACCGGTCCGTGGCAGGCAGGCGGGTCTGCCGAGAGCAGCGAGAACGCCTCGCCCGGCTCGACCAGGCCGTGCCGCCCGAGGAGCTCGCGGTAGCTGCCGACGACGTCGTAGAGCTCGCCGGCCTCGCCGGAGGGCCGCCCGGCGGCGCCGGCGGTCGCCGCCGAGTCCTTCGCCAGGCGCGCCAGGACGTGCACGGTCCCGGCGTCCTCGCCGACCTCCCGCAGCACCTCTCCCCCCGCTTCCCGGATCGCCGAGGACATCAGCGCGTGACGCTGCGGGGGCTGGACCAGCCTCCTGCCGTCCCCTCGGGTCCTCCACCTGTTCGCGAGGTACGCGTCGAACCGGGCGACGGTCAGTCCCACCGGATGGGTCGCCGCGAACTCCCGCCGCGCGCGCTCGACGTCGGCGGCCGAGGGCAGCAGCAGCACCGGCCGCGCGCCTCCGTCCAGCGCTTCGCGGATGCGGGCGTACACGAACCCGGTCTTGCCGGTGTTCGCCGCGCCGGTGATCACGAGCAACGGCACACCGTTCCCTCCCTTCCGGGAAGGAACATCGCACGCCGGTCTGACATCGCAGACTTCGTCAGTATGCTCACAAAGACGCTTGGGCGCGCGTGTACCGCTGCATCCCCTCGCGGATCTCGCGGATCTTCCTGCGCGCGACTTCCTCGTCGCGTCCGAGGTAGTGCTCCACCCGCCCGCCCACGACCTCGGCGGTGCGTTCGGCGCGCTCCGCCACGCCCCTCGCGATATCGGCTACCCGAAGAGCCTCGTTCGCCAGGCGCCGCCTGGTCCTCGCGCCGCTGGTCGGCGCGAAGAGCAGCCCGGCGAGCAGGCCTCCGGCCAGGCCGACGAGCAGTCCGACAAGGAAGCACTCCAGACGATTCGCTCGCACCCGATGCACTTCGTCCTCCCTCTAGGGCGTCTCGCCCTCGGTGAGCAGCCTGAATATCTGCTCGAGCTGCTCTTCGCCCTGGAAGTCGATTTCTATCTTGCCCTTCTTGGCCGTCCGGCGAACGCGCACGTTCGTCCCGAGGAGCTTGCGCAGTTTGCGCGCGACGACCTTGAACGACTTCGGGGTGACCGGCCTCGGAGCGGAAGCCGTGTGCCCGGCGGCGTAGAGACGCGCGAGGTTCTCCGCCTCGCGCACTGAGAGGCCCTCGTCCACGACCTTCGTCGCGAGCTTCACCCGCATCGCGTCGTCGGGCACCGCGAGCACCGCGCGGGCATGCCCCGCACTGAGCTTCCCGTCGTAGACGAGGTCCTGGATCTCGTCCGGCAGGTCGAGCAGGCGCAGCGAGTTCGTTATCGCCGAGCGGGACTTGGAGACCTTGTCGGCGAGCTCTGCTTGCGTCATCTGGTGCTCGGTCAGCAGCTTCCGGTACCCTCGCGCCTCCTCGATCGCGTTCAGGTCCTGGCGTTGCAGGTTCTCGATGAGCGCCAGCTCGAGGCACTCGAGCTCCGAGGCCGATATCACCCGCACGGGCACCTGCGCCAGGCCCGCCGCCCTGGCTGCGCGCCACCGACGCTCGCCGGCGACTATCTGGTACCCCTCTCCGTGCGGCCGGACGATGATCGGCTGCAGCATGCCGACCTTGCCGACGGAGTCGGCCAGCTCCGCGATGCCCCGGTCGTCCAGGTCCGTTCGCGGCTGGTTCGGATTCGGCGATATGGCCTCGGTGCCCAACTCGTAGACCTCATCGGAGGCCGCTTGCGCGGCGCTCGGGATGAGGGCCGACAGCCCTCTCCCCAACCCCCTCTTAGACACGGTCGATCACTTCCTTTGCCAGGTTGCGGTAGGCGTCCGCGCCTTTCCCGTTCGAATCGTACAGTGTGATCGGCTGCCCGAAGCTCGGCGCCTCCGAGAGCCGCACCGTCCTAGGGATGACCGTGTCGAACACGCGGTCCTCGAAGAAGTCCCTCACTTCCTCGACCACCTGCTGGGAGAGCCGGGTGCGCGAGTCGTGCATCGTCATGAGAACCCCGAACACTTCGAGGGCCGGGTTCAAGTGGGTGCGTACGAGCCTGACGCTGTCCAGCAGCTTCGAGAGCCCCTCCAGCGCGTAGTACTCGCACTGTATCGGTATGACGAGCCCCTCCGCGGCCGTGAGAGCGTTGATCGTGAGAAGTCCCAGAGACGGGGGGCAGTCGATGACCACGAAGTCGAACTCGTCGGCCACGGGAGAGAGCGCGGTCCTGAGCTTGCCCTCTCGGCTGAGGGCGGAGACGAGCTCGATCTCGGCGCCGGCGAGCTGGATCGTGGCCGGCACCACGAACACATGTTCGACCGAGACCGGTTCGATGAGCTGGGCCATCGGGACGTCGTCCAGCAGGGCGTTGTACACGCACCGTTCGCGCTGGTTCTTGTTGAGCCCGAATCCCGACGTGGCGTTCCCCTGTGGGTCCAGGTCCACGAGCAGGACCTTTCGCCCCAGCTCACCGAGAGCAGCCGCAAGGTTGACGGCCGTCGTGCTCTTGCCGACGCCCCCCTTCTGGTTGACGACGGCGAGGATCCCCCTCCGCGCCGACCGGCCCGGTTCGGCTGCCTTCTCCACGCCCTCCCCTTTCCGCGCGCAGTCCCGTCGAGTATATCAGAGGCGGCCGGGACGGAAGGTTCTGCCGACCGCAGTCCTCGGAGTGATACGATGTTTCACGTGGAACATCAGGACCGGATCGCGGAGTCGATCGCAGCCGAGAGCCGTTCGCTCGGCGTCCTTCTGAGCGAAGCCGATTCCGAACGGCTGGCTCTGCACCTCGAGCTCGTCCTCGCCGCGAACGCTACCACGAACCTCACCGCCGTCACCGAGACGCGCGAGGCCATCCGCCTCCACGTGCTCGACTCACTCGCGGCGGCCCCGCTCCTCGCTGCCGCCCCGCCGGGCCCGTTCGTCGACATCGGAAGCGGGGCTGGATACCCCGGCATACCGCTGGCGATAGCGACGGGCCGGGCGGTGACCCTGCTCGAAAGCAACGGGAAGAAGGCCCGGTTCCTCGAGTCCGTCGTGTCGGACCTTCGCCTGGAGGCGAATGTCGCTTCGGCCAGGGCCGAGGAGTGGGCGCTGAGGATGCCGGAGGCGTACGCCGCGGCGACGGCTCGCGCCGTGTCCTCTCTGGCGAGCCTGGAGGAGTTGGCGGCACCGCTCCTGCACATCGGCGGGCACCTGCTCGCGCTGAAGGGGCGGCGCATGACGGACGAGGAGGATCGGGCACGTCGAGCCGGCGACGTCGTGGGCCTCCGGCTGATCCGGGTCGCCTCGCTCTCCGTGCCCGGGGCGGACGAGAGGACGGTGTACCTCTTCGCGAAGACCGGGCCTCCCGTGCGACCGCTTCCCCGTCGTCCAGGCGCCGCACAGAAGCGTCCGCTCGGCTGACGCGGATCGAAGGTCCGCAATGTGTTTCACGTGAAACCTTGCTGCCCGGTGTCCCCCGTTCCCCCTGCGCGA
>JACUUM010000026.1 GCA_014859305.1 Coriobacteriia bacterium | reverse complement strand
CCCAGACCTCCATCTCGCCGAAGCGCTGGCCGCCGAACTGCGCCTTGCCGCCCAGTGGCTGCTGGGTGATGAGCGAGTACGGGCCCGTGGAGCGGGCATGGATCTTGTCGTCGACGAGATGCAGCAGCTTCAGGATGTAGATCTGCCCGACCGTGACCTCCTCGCGGAACGGTTCGCCCGTCCGGCCGTCGTAGAGCAGCGTCTTGCCCTGCCGCCCGATGGTCGGGATGAACCGCTCGTCGGCCTTGGCACCGTAGCGCCTGCGGCTCTTCAGGCGGACGTTGCGGTCCGCGGCCGCCAGAACCTCGCTGATCTCGCTCTCGCTCGCCCCGTCGAACACGGGCGTGGCTACGAAGACGGGTCCTTCGACGGGCTGCTTCTGCTTGCCGTCGTCGCTCCAGCCCGTATACGCCGCCCACCCCAGGTGCGTCTCGAGCAGCTGCCCGATGTTCATTCGGGAGGGTACGCCGAGAGGGTTGAGGATGACGTCGACGGGAGTGCCGTCGGCCAGGAACGGCATGTCCTCGACCGGGAGGATCTTCGAGATGACGCCCTTGTTCCCGTGGCGGCCAGCCAGCTTGTCGCCCTCGGATATCTTGCGCTTCTGCGCCACGTAGACGCGGACGAGCTCGTTCACGCCGGGTGAGAGGTCGTCGCCGGCGTCGCGGCTGAAGGTGCGCACCGAGATCACACGGCCCGTCTCGCCGTGCGGGACCTTGAGCGACGTGTCGCGCACCTCGCGCGCCTTCTCGCCGAAGATCGCGCGCAGGAGGCGCTCCTCGGCGGTGAGCTCGGTCTCGCCCTTCGGCGTGACCTTGCCGACGAGCACGTCGCCGGGGAAGACCTCGGCGCCGATGCGGATGACGCCGTCCTCGTCGAGGTTCGCGAGCACGTCCTCGCCGACGTTGGGGATCTCGCGGGTGATCTCCTCGGGCCCGAGCTTGGTGTCGCGCGCCTCGACCTCGTACTCCTCGATGTGGATCGAGGTCAGCAGGTCCTCCTTGACCACACGCTCGGAGAGGATGATCGCATCCTCGTAGTTGTATCCCTCCCACGGCATGAACGCGACGAGCAGGTTCTGCCCGAGGCCCAGCTCGCCCTGGTCGGTCGATGGGCCGTCGGCGAGCACGTCACCCTCGGCCACCTTCTTCCCCTCGGACACGACGGGCCGGTGGTTGATGCAGGTGCCCTGGTTGGATCGCATGAACTTGGGCAGGTGGTACTCGTCGATGCTGCTGTCCGCCGCGCGGACGACGATCTTGTGCGAATCGACGTACTCGACGGTCCCACGGCGCTTGGCCAGCAGGATCTCGCCGGTGTCGATGACGGTGCGGTGCTCCATGCCCGTGCCCACCAGCGGGGCCGCCGGCCGGAGCAGCGGCACGGCCTGGCGCTGCATGTTGGAGCCCATGAGCGCGCGGTTCGCGTCGTCGTGCTCGAGGAACGGGATCAGCGCCGTGGCCACCGAGACCATCTGGCGCGGCGAGACGTCCATGTACTCGACGTGCTTGGGCTCGACCTCCTCGGGCTCGCCGCCGCCGGGCATGCGGCACAGGACGCGGTCGGAGAGGAACTTCCCGGTCGACGCGTCGAAGAGGGCGTTCGCCTGCGCGATGACGTAGCGTTCCTCCTGGTCCGCGGTCAGGTACTCGATCTCGTCGGTCACCTTGCCCTTGGCCACCTTGCGGTACGGCGTCTCGATGAAGCCGAACTCGTTGATGCGCCCGAAGGTGGCGAGCGATCCGATCAGGCCGATGTTCGGCCCCTCCGGCGTCTCGATCGGGCACATGCGGCCGTAGTGGCTCGGATGCACGTCGCGCACCTCGAAGCCGGCGCGCTCGCGCGACAGGCCCCCCGGACCGAGAGCCGAGAGGCGGCGCTTGTGGGTCAGGCCCGCGATCGGGTTGGTCTGATCCATGAACTGGGACAGCTGCGAGGAGCCGAAGAACTCCTTGATCGAGGCCACGATCGGGCGGATGTTGATGAGGCTCTGCGGGGTGATCTGCTCCACGTCCTGGGTCGTCATGCGCTCGCGCACCACCCGCTCCATGCGCGCCAGGCCGATACGGAACTGGTTCTGGATGAGTTCGCCCACCGAGCGCACGCGCCGGTTGCCGAAGTGGTCGATGTCGTCCGTCTGATAGGGGCGCCCCGGCTGCGACAGCGCACGGTCGTACTCCTCGATGCTCACGACCGCGCCCGGCTCGCTCGACGCCTGGCGGCGGTCCTCCTCCCAGAACTGGACGAGGTAGCGCAGCGTCTCGATGAAGTCTTCCTTGGTGAGCGTCGTCTGCTCGATGGGCACGTCGAGCCCGAGCTTCTGATTGATCTTGTAGCGGCCCACGCGCGCCAGGTCGTAGCGCTGCGGGTTGAAGTACAGCCCCTCCAGCAGGTTACGGGCGCTCTCAGCGGTGGGCGGCTCCCCGGGCCGAAGGCGCTTGTAGATCTCTATGAGCGCCTCGGAGGTGTCCTCGGTGAAGTCCTTGCCCAGCGTGCGCTCCATGACGTAGGAGCCGTTGAACAGCTCCATGATCTCGTCTCGCGTCTCGGCCACGCCGAGGGCCTTGACCAGCACCGTGGCGGGCATCTTGCGCTTGCGGTCCAGGCGCACGTACGCGACGCCGTAGTCCTTCTTCTTCTCGAGGTCGGCGAGCTTGGTCTCCGTGAACGAGCGGTGGCCCGTGATCTCGAACTCGAGCCACGCGCCCCGCGTGGGGATGACGGTGGCCCCCAGGTAGCTCTTCTGGTTCTTCTCGACGAGCTGGAAGTAGGCCCCCGGCGAGCGCACGAGTTGGCTGACGACGACGCGCTCGGTACCGTTGATGATGAACGTCCCGCGGTCCGTCATGAGCGGGAAGTCGCCCATGAACACCTGCTGCTCCTTGATCTCGCCGGTCTCGCGGTTGACGAAGCGGACCTCGACGAACAGCGGCGCCTGGAAGGACATGTCCTTGTCCTTGCACTCCTCCACGGAGTACTTGGGGTCGCCGAACTCGTGGTCGCCGAACTCCACCACGAGGTTGCCGGTGAAGTCCTCGATCGGCGAGATGTCGCGGAACGTCTCGCGCAGCCCGTCCTCCAGGAACCACCTGAACGAGTCTCTTTGGAGGGCTATGAGGTTGGGTACTTCGAGGATCTCGGGTATCTTTGCGAAGGTGCGGCGTTCGCGGAGGCCTGCCTTGACGACGGGGGAACCTGATCTGCGGGGCACCAGGCGATTCCTCCTTCAGGGGTAGCGGCACAGACAGAAGTCGCAAAATGATAGGGTACGCGGTCAAGTCAAGCAAGGTCAATACCCTGTTTCCCGCATCCCTCTAACCCCGAGGACCGGCGGCCGCAGGGACGCGTAGGCCGCCGTCCGGATCCCATCTCCCCGGTACGCGCGGCGGCCGGGGCACGAAGGCCCCAGCCGCGATCGCGCAAGCGGACGCGAGCTACTTGAGCTCGATGGTGGCGCCGGCCTCCTCGAGGTCGGCCTTGGCCTTGTCGGCCTGCTCCTTGTTGACGCCCTCCAGAACGGGCTTCGGCGCGCCGTCGACGAGGTCCTTGGCCTCCTTCAGGCCGAGGTTCGTCAACGCACGCACCACCTTGATGACCTGGATCTTCTGCGCGCCCACACCGGCGAGCACGACATCGAACGTGTCCTTCTCCTCCGCCACGGCGGCCTCTGCGGCGCCTTCGGCCGGCGCGGCGCCGGCGACCGCGGCGGGTGCGGCGGCCGAGACGCCGAAGATGTCCTCGAGCTCCTTCACGAGCTCGGAGAGCTGCAGGGCGGGCATCTCCTTGATCGCCTCGATGATCTCGTCCTTGCTGACAGCCATCCGTCGTCTCCTTCATCCATCCGGGTGCGCGGCGCTCCGCCGCGTCCGTTCGCCACTCCTCCGGCCCATCGGCCGGTCAGCGCCGGCGCTACACCGCCGCCTTCTGCCCGGCCACGGCGGCGACGGCTCTCGCGAACGCCGCGGCGGGGCCGTTCATGACCCTCATCATCCGCGCGACCGGGTTCTGCATCGTGCCGAGGAGCTTCGCGATCAACTCCTCACGCGACGGCAGCGCCGCGATCGACCGGACGGCGTCAGGGCCTACCACCGCGTTCTCGACCAACCCGCCCTTCACCTCGAGGGCCTTGTGCTCCTTGGCGAAGTCCACGATCGCCTTCGATGGCGCCACGGCGTCGGCCTGCGAGAACACGAACGCCGTGGGCCCGTCGAGATAGCGGACGAGGTCCTCGGACAGCGCGAGCTCTCTGAGCGCGATCTCCGTCAGCGTGTTCTTGTAGATCTTCACGTCGCCGCCGGAGGCGCGCAGCTTGCGGCGGAGCTCCTGCATCTCCTTGACGCTCAAGCCCCGGTAGTCGGCCATGATGACGGCCGCCGCACCGGAGAACCGCTCCTTGATCTCCTCGACCGTCTCGCGCTTCTGCTCTGTGGGCATCCCTTCCCTCCTCTCCGTTCGCACGCGCGACCCGCGTCCGGCCCGACGGCTGCTCGCCGTCGCGCCGCCGCGCCGCGGGCCACGCCGCGCCTGTAAGAGGTGCGGGAACGAGAGTGGCCCCCGCCGTCCACGGCGGAGGCCACTGATGGTTCTCGCATCGCGCCCCTCGAGGGGCACTTCCATCGTGAAGCCGTCCGCCTCGGCAGGCGGGACCCTCGCGGGCCCCATTACGCCCGGTATCACCGGGCACCGGCTGTCTCAGGCAGCGGTCGCGTGTGCGGTTGTCAAACGCGGCACATCATAGCCCCGTTCGCGGCCGCCGCGCAAGCGTCCGGGGGCTCCGGGGCGCCGTGCGGCCCCACGAGCCGGGGTCAGACTCCCGCCTCCTCCAGGAGGTTGCGGGTCTTGCTCGGGTCCACCCTCACGCCGGGGCCCATGGTGGTGCTGATCGTGATGGACCTGATGTACCGGCCCTTCGCCGCGGCGGGCTTCGCGCGGTTGATCTCGTCGAGCACCGCGGAGTAGTTCTCCACGAGCGCCTCCGGCGCGAACGACTTCTTGCCGATGCCGACGTGGGCGATGCCGAACTTGTCGGCGCGGTACTCGACCTTGCCGGCCTTGAGCTCCTTGACCACCCGCTCGACGTCCATGGTGACTGTGCCGAGCTTGGGGTTCGGCATCAACCCGCGCGGGCCGAGGACCTTGCCCAGCTTGCCGACCTTGCCCATCTGGTCCGGGGTCGCCACGGCCGCGTCGAAATCGGTGAACCCGGCCTGGATGCGCTCGACCAGGTCGTCGGACCCGACGAGGTCCGCGCCCGCCGCCTCGGCCTCGCGCGCCTTGTCGCCCTCGGCGAAGACCGCCACGCGAACCGACTTGCCCGTGCCGTGCGGCAGCGAGACGCTGCCGCGCACCTGCTGGTCGGCCTGGCGGGTGTCGATGCTGAGCCGGAAGTGGGCCTCGACGGTCTCATCGAAGGAGGCCGACGCGACCTCCTTGGCGAGCCGGACGGCCTCCAAGGGCGGGTACAGGCGGTCCTTGTCTATCCTGGCGAACGCCGCCTCGTACTTCTTGCCTCGCTTCACGCTGCTACCTCCCGTGGTCCCTGCGGGCGGACGACCCCGCCCTCCCACTCGTGTCGGTTCGTGCCGGCCGGCGCGCGACCCGCGCTGCCGCCGGGAGGCCGGCTAGTCGGCCACCGTGATCCCCATCGAGCGCGCCGTGCCCTCGATGATCCGCATCGCGTGCTCGACGTCGTTCGCGTTCAGGTCCGGCATCTTGGTCTCCGCGATCTCGCGCACCTGGTCGCGCGTCACCTCGGCGACCTTGGTCCGGTTCGGCTCCGCCGAGCCGCTCTCGATCCCAGCGGCCTGCTTGAGCAGCACCGCCGCCGGCGGCGTCTTCGTGATGAAGTCGAAGCTGCGGTCCTCGTAGACCGTGATCTCCACCGGGATGATCGTGCCCGCCTGGTTCTGGGTCGCGGCGTTGAACGCCTGACAGAACTGCATGATGTTGACCTGGTGCTGACCGAGCGCGGGACCGACCGGCGGAGCCGGGTTCGCCTGCCCCGCGGGGATCTGTAGCTTGATGTAACCTGCGACCTTCTTGGCCATGCGGATCTCTCTCCTACAACTTGGCGACCTGGTCGAACCCGAGTTCCACCGGGGTCTCCCTGCCGAAGATGGACACCATAACGCGGACTTTGCCCTGGTCCGGGTTGACCTCCGAGATCACCCCGTCGAAGTCCGCCAGCGGGCCGGCTGTGACCTTGACCGCCATCCCCTCGGAGAAGTCCGTGAACGTCTTGGGCTTCGCGCCGACGGCGGTGCGCTTGCGGATGCGCTCCACCTCGCCGCGCGAGAGGGGCACGGGCTTGGCCGCGGAGCCGACGAAACCGGTCACGCCGGGGGTGTTGCGCACCACGTACCAGGAGTCGTCGCCCAGCTCCATCTGCACGAGGATGTAGCCGGGGAAGACCTTCTTCTCCTGGGTGACCTTGCGGCCGCCGGCCTTGAGATCGGTGACGCTCTCCTTGGGGATGAAGACGTCGAAGATCTTGTCCTGCATCCCCATCGACTCGATGCGATGGCGCAGGTTCGCGGCCACCTTGTTCTCGTAGCCGGAGTACGTGTGTATGACGTACCACTTCTTGGCCATGCGCTACCGTCCGATCGAGGCGACGGCGTTGACCAGGAAGAGCACGACTTGGTCCGTGACGAAGACCATGATCACGAAGATGAGGAGCGTCGTGATGACGACCACGCTCGAGTTCGTCACCTCGGCGCGGTTCGGCCATACGACGCGGCGCATCTCGGCTCGCACGTCTCGAAGGTACTGCGCCAGCCGCTGGGAGATGTTCGGCTTGGCCGCCTTGCCGCCCTGAGCCATCCTCGCCCTTCTCTCCGCCGCCCACCCGTGGGCGGCCCGTCCATACACCGCCGCACGGGCCGCGCCCGTGCGGCGGATCCGGCATCGATGGCAGGCCAGGAGGGACTCGAACCCCCAACATCCGGTTTTGGAGACCGGCGCTCTGCCAATTGGAGCTACTGGCCTGTCCTGCGGTCCCCCTCGAAACCTTACCGCGTCTCCTTGTGGACCGTATGGCACCGGCACCACTTGCAGTACTTCTTGAACTCGATGCGCTCGGGGTTGCTCTGCTTGTTCTTGTCCGTGGTGTAGTTCCGGCGCTTGCACTGGGTGCATGCCAGGGTGACCAACGTCCTCATTCGTCCTCCAAAGACCCGCGCCGAGCAGGGGCGATGCTCCCCCGGACGCGGTAGGGTACTGTAACACCCGCCCTCTCGCACTGTCAACGCCGCCGGGCGTATCGCGCACCCGCCTCGAACGACGGGGCCCGGCTGCGAGAGCCGGGCCCCTCGAGAGTCGATCCTGAAGCGACTACTTGAGGATCTTCGTGACGCGCCCGGACCCGACGGTCCGTCCGCCTTCGCGGATGGCGAAGCGAAGACCCTCCTCCATGGCGATCGGCGCGATGAGCTCGCCGCGGATCTCGACGTTGTCGCCCGGCATGACCATCTCGGTGCCCTCGGGCAGGTGGGCGATGCCGGTCACGTCGGTGGTGCGGAAGTAGAACTGCGGGCGATATCCGTCGAAGAACGGCGTGTGGCGTCCGCCCTCCTCCTTGGTCAGCACGTAGACCTGGCTCATGAACTCCGTGTGCGGCGTGATGGAGCCGGGCTTGCACAGGACCTGGCCGCGCTCGATCTCCGTGCGGGCGATGCCGCGCAGCAACACGCCGATGTTGTCGCCGGCCTGCGCCTGGTCCAGCAGCTTGCGGAACATCTCGACGCCGGTGACGACCGTCTTCTTGGTCTCCTCGTGGATCCCGACGATCTCGACCTCGTCGCTGACCTTCACGACCCCGCGTTCCACGCGCCCGGTGGCGACGGTGCCCCGGCCGGTGATGGTGAAGACGTCCTCGATCGCCATCAGGAACGGCTTGTCGATGTCGCGCTGGGGCTCCGGGATGTAGTTGTCGACGGCCTCCATCAGCTCCCAGATGGTCTTCTTGGACTCCTCGTCACCTTCGAGCGCCTTCAGGGCCGAGCCCTTGATGACCGGCGTGTCGTCGCCGGGGAACTCGTACTCGGAGAGAAGCTCGCGGACCTCCATCTCGACGAGCTCGAGCAGCTCGGGGTCGTCCACCATATCGACCTTGTTCAGGTACACGATGATGTACGGGACGCCGACCTGCCGGGCGAGCAGGATGTGCTCGCGCGTCTGCGGCATCGGCCCGTCGGCGGCGGAGACGACGAGGATCGCGCCGTCCATCTGCGCGGCGCCGGTGATCATGTTCTTCACGTAGTCGGCGTGGCCCGGGCAGTCGACATGCGCGAAGTGGCGGTTCTCGGTCTCGTACTCGACGTGGGCGATCGCGATGGTGATGCCGCGCTCGCGCTCCTCGGGCGCCTTGTCGATCTGGTCGAACGGCGTGAAGTCGGCCCAGCCCTTCTCGGCCAGCGTCTTGGTGATGGCGGCGGTCAGCGTGGTCTTACCGTGGTCGACGTGGCCGATCGTGCCGACGTTGACGTGCGGCTTGGTGCGCTCGAACTTCTTCTTCGCCATAGTCTCCTCCTTCGGGGGACCTTCGACGGAATCGACCTCGGTGGCCGACCGGCTGCCCGTCACACATCTCGACTGTCCGTTATCAGCCGCCCCGCACGCTCGAGGCGCTTCGACTCTCCTCGGCGATCGCTGCGCGCAGAAGCGCTTGATGACGTTGGTAGCGGTGACTGGATTCGAACCAGTGACTCCACGGGTATGAACCGTGTGCTCTAACCGCTGAGCTACACCGCCGTCCCCGACCGGGCGGCTGGACGCCGGTCGTTTCGTCTGCATGGAGCCCACAACCGGACTTGAACCGGTGACCTCTTCCTTACCAAGGAAGTGCTCTGCCGACTGAGCTATGTGGGCATGCGCCGCGGTTCGGCACCGCGTTCACGTATCGATGGTGGGGGCGCCAGGATTCGAACCTGGGTAGGCATAGCCAACGGGTTTACAGCCCGTCCCCTTTAGCCACTCGGGCACACCCCCGCAGACAAGAAAAAAAGGCCTGCTATCTCTACTTTTCAAGTTGCCGTACCGCCCTTAGAGCACGTGAATATTACTGCATGGCCCCCGGGGTGTCAACGACGACAACGCGTCCGGGCGTTTCCATGCGGCGGCCCTGTCGCCGACCGCCGGCGAGGCTGTGCGGCGCGGCTGCTACGCGCCGCGGGGGTCGCCCCGTCTCGTCGGGCCGAGGGACCCGAAGACCGGTCCCTCGAACCGTATGCCCGACACCGCCGAGGAGACGTCGCGGCGCGGCACCAGCCGCACCCACGACGCGTGGTCACCGACGGCGACCGGGCGCGAGGCGTAGCGGTCCTGGTTCGCACGGAGCCACTCGCGTGTCGCGGCCATCGGCAGGACGTCCAGCTCGTCCCTCTCGACGGCCAGCTCCGAGAAGAACACCGCGTCGGGCTCGGACATCAGGGTGGAGACCTCGTCCTCGGGCTGAGCGATGGCCAGTCTGTAGTAGAACAGCTCCTCGGCCGTGGAGCGGAACATCCAGCCGGGCACCCCGGTGCGGTTGTCCGAGACGGTCTCGAACGCGTACGAACTCGACGCCGGCCGGTAGAAGACCAGCGAGCGGTCGGCCGCCTTCTCGAGATCCGTACCGCAGTACGCGTCCGCCTGGACCTTGACGCCGATATCCGGCGAGGCGCCGTCCCCGCCGGTGTAGCTGAGGTCGACCGCGGTCAGCCACCCTTCTCGCGACCCGTCGAGCACCGCCACCTGGCCCCCGTAGCGTTCCTCCAGGTAACGCACCACGATCCGTTCCGCGACCGCGTGAAGGAGCCCGCTCCCCTCGCGTACGCTCAACGCACCCCCCGTGCGTCGTGGCCCGCCACCCCTCCGGGCCTCCTATGTCATTGTCCCAGCCGCTCACCCGTCACGCGCAACCGGCGGCAGAGCACCTCCAGCAGTCTCAGCGCGATCGAAGGGACGCTCTCGAGCAGCATCCGCAGGTCCTGCGCCGCCAGCATGAGGCACGTCGTCGGCTCGAAGGCGCGGATGGTGGCCGAGCGAGGCGCCTGGTCGAGAAGGGACATCTCGCCGAAGAAGTCCCCCGGACCGAACGTGCCCAACGAGGACTCGTCGCGCAGGATCTCCACGCGACCGGAGAGGATGAGGTAGAAGGCCTGTCCCGGTGTGCCCTGCGTCACTATGACCTCGTCCGGCTCGAACGAGTCCTGCCGGGAGATCGCCGCGATCGCGGCGATCTCCTCGGGCGAGCAGTTCGCGAAGAGCGGCACTTGGGCGAGGAACTCCTCGTAGCCCATGCGGCGCGCCTCCTCGCCTCTCATCCTCCGGCCCTCGTGCGTCGATTCTATAGCAAGACGCGAGGGGCCGTCAGTGTCACAATCGGCTGCGACCGGTACGGGAGGCGGCATGGTCCTGTATCTCAACATGTTCCTCGGGCACGTGCTCGGGGACTTCGTGCTCCAGCCCGGACGCCTGGTGATGGCGAAGCGCAACCGGCTCGCGGGGCTACTCGGGCACGTGGCGGTCGTGGCTGCTTGCACGGCCGCCGTCCTGGTGAGCGACCTGGCGAGTCTGTGGCGCGTGGTGGCGTACGTGGCGGCGGCCCATCTCCTGATCGAGGTGGTCACGATCCACGCGCGTCGCGGGCGCGCGGCGCGCGGCCTGTTCGTCTTCGGTCTCGACCAGGCGCTGCACCTGGCCTCTCTCGTCCCGCCCGTCCTCATGCTGGGCACGGAGGTCTCCGTGAAGCCGGCGACCTTCGGGTATCAGCTCGACGTCGCGCGCCTCGCGGCCGTGACCGCCATGGCGACCGTCGTCTTCTTCGGGTCGATCCTGGTGTTCGAGGCGTCCGAGACGGCTGAAGCGCGCGACGAGCCGCTCCTGCCGCTGGACGCCGCGCGGCTGCTCGGGATGGTCGAACGCGGGACCTCGCTCGGAGCCGCCCTGCTCGCCGGACCGGCGCTGCTCGCGCTGCCGTTCCTGCCCCGGACCCTCGCCGCGCTGCGCCTGCAGCCCCGCGACCGTCTCCGCCAGGTGACGATCGCGGTGTCGGGGCTGCTGCTGTGCGCCGCTGCCTACGCGTTCGTGGCCGCCGTGGCGGCGGCCGTCTCCCTCGGGTACCTCTAGGAGGAAAGATGGATCGGGGAAGAAGGCGCTACTCCGGTGCGTTCCGATGGATGCGCGCGGCGGCCTTCCTGGCCGGCGCGGCCGCGGCGCTCTCGCGGGCGCCGTTCTTCCCCGCGCCGCTCCGGCTGGCCGTGGCGGCGGGTGTGGCCGCCCTCGGCCTGCTCTCCCCCCGGATCGGGGTCGCCGCCTTCGTCGTCGCGCTGTCGCTCCCGCTGATCGCGGAGGACGTGATCGTAGGCGTGGCGTTCCTCGTCGTCGGGCTCGCCGCGGTCCGATACCTCGGCGGGGACGGCGCGCGGCCGTTCGTCGTCGTCGTGCTCGCCTTCATCGCGTCGCTGCTGAAGCTCGAGTGGGCGGTCGTCGCCATGGCCGGATACGTCCTCGGGGCGTCGGACGGCCTGGTCGCCACCCTCGTGGCCTGCGCGGTGCTCGAGGCCACGGGGATCGTGCTCGGCGTGCCCGCGATGGGTGCCACCGCCACAGGCGGCGGCACGGCGGTGCTCACACTGGCCGAGGCGCCCGAGGGAGCCGTGACGTTCTCGTGGCTGCCGTCGTCGCTGCGCTCCGCCGACCCGGCCGGGGCGGTCGCCGCGTTCAAGTCGGCCTCCCCGCTGCCGGTGCTGCTGCTGCAGCCGCTCGTGTGGGCGGCGGGAGCGGGCGTGGCCGGCACGGCGGCCCGACGCCTCCCAGGGAAGGCCGGAGCCGCCAGGGTCGCGCTTGCGGCGTCCGCCGCCGCGGGAGGCGTCGTCGTGGTTGCCCTCGGAAGCATGGCCCTGCGCGCTCTCGGCTCGCCGCTCGCCGCCGGCGTCCTGGTCCCCGCGGCGCTGACCTCCGCCGCCGTCGCCGCCTTCGCGGGCGCGGCCCTCGAGGGGCTCTTCCCGCCGCTGCCGGTGCCCGAGCCCGAGGCGCCGCCGCTGACGGGCATCCAGGCCGAGGACGCCGACGTCGACGAACTGCTGCGCGTCATCGCCAGCGCCGAGGAGGAGCTCGCCGCCAAGCACACCATGGAGGGTGCGGTCCTGATCACGGACATGAAGGCGTTCTCGGCGATGACCGAGGAGGACGGGAGCGTGATGTCGGCCAAGCGCATCCAGCGCCACCGCGATCTGCTGCTGCCGGTGATCTCCGCGCACGGAGGACACGGCAAGTCGACCGGCGGCGACGGCCTCGTCGCGGCATTCGACGACCCCGTCGCAGCCCTGCATGCGGCCGTGGACATGCAGCAGACCCTCGACGCGTACAACGAGACCAACTCGGGTGACAGGGCGATGCTCATCCGCATCGGCATAGGGTTCGGCGAGGTCGTGCTGGACAGGGGCGGGTGTCCCTTCATCGGAAGCGGCCTGAACAAGGCCGCCCGGGTGATGAACCTCGCCGACGGAGGGCAGATCCTCGCGTGCGCCGACGTCGTCGCGCACGCCGGGCGACGAGCGCCCGCGACGGCGCCGAAGGGCTCCTACGAGCTGAAGAACATCCCCGGCGAGGTCGAAGTCGTCGAGGTGCCGTGGGAACCCGCGCAGCGGAAGGCCGCCGGGGGGTGAGGGAGACGCCGCCCGCGGGCGCGTCCTGGTGGTCTATGGAGCCGGCGACAGGAGTCGAACCCGCAACCTACGGTTTACAAAACCGTTGCTCTGCCGTTGAGCTACGCCGGCTCGCGGCACATTGTACGGGGCGCGGGCCGAGGGGGCCAGCGGCGCGCGAGGCCGTGGTGTCGGGGACGCGCGCGGGCGTGCCGCGGCGACGAGGCGACTGGACGGGCCCGGCCTCAGCAGGCCTGGCAGCGCCGGATCTGCACCTCTACCTTGCGCTTGATGCGCTGCAGGGCGTTGTCCACCGACTTCACGTGGCGGCCGAGGTGCTCTGCGATCTCCTGGTACGAGCGGCCCTCCACGTACAGGCGCAGCACCTGGGATTCGAAGGGCGACAGCGCTTCGGCGAAACCCTGCCGGATGTAGGCGCGCTCCCAGGCCGAGATGACGATCTCGGCGGGGTCGCAGACCTCCTTGGCGGCGAGGATGTCGGACAGCAGCCGCTCACCCTCCTCCTCCATCGACGTGGAGCGGGACAGCGAGACGTATCCGTTCAAGGGGGTGTGCTTCTGCCGCGTGGCCGTCTTGATGGCGGTGATGAGCTGACGGGTCACGCACAACTCGGCGAAGGAGCGGAAGCTCGACTGACGGGCGTGGTCGTAGTCGCGGATCGCCTTGAACAGGCCGATCATCCCCTCCTGGATGACGTCGTCCTTGTCACCCCCGGCGAGGAAGTAGGAGCGCGCCTTGCACCTGACGAAACCCTTGTACCGCTCGATCAGCCGGCGACTCGCGCGCTCGTCACCTCCCTGTGCGGCTAGGACCAGAGCCATTTCGACGTCTCGCGAGACGTTCTTGGAGCGCAGCATCCCCGTTTGTGCCGGCATTCACTTTCCCTCCGCGACTACCCCTAGGCGCTTGATCCGAGGGGAGCATCGCCGTAGCGAGGCGTGAGGTTCGAGGCTAGTTTGAACATAAACGCACGAATCGCTAACTGTCAACGAATGGACACGAAGCTGAAGAAGTCTGACTGGAAGGGCGCCCCAGCACCAGGTTCGCGCATGAGCGAACGACTTCCGGCGAGAACTAACGAAGTCGCCGGTCACGGCGTCGCTACGCCCGCCCCCTCGCCCACATCGCCAGTCGCCGCCTCGTCTCGGCGTCCACGCGCTCCCCGATGGCGGCCCTGGCGCTACCGAGCCTCGCCTCGCCCGCCCCCGACCCCGCGCGTTCGTCCATAGCCTGCTCCAGTTCGCGCGCGGACATCCGCAGCGCTCCCTCCCCCAGCACCGTCCACTGCGTGTCCGCGTCTGAAGTCGCCACCGTCACCGCCTCGCCGCGCTCGCGTGCCCGTCGCGCGAGACCCTCGATCACCTCGTCGGCCTGGTGACCCGCCCGCGTGAAGATGACGGCGACCCCGACGACGTGCCGCGGAGTCCCGTCGGAGCGCGGGTTGCCCGCGGCATCGAAGACGACGACCGCGCGGTACCTTCCGTGCGCGAAGGCGGCCACGCGGGCGACCAGCCGCTCTCGGGCGGCGTCGAGGTCCTCGGCCTCGAGCTCGTGCATCGGGAGCCGGGAGCCGATGACGTTGTACCCGTCGACGATCAGCCAGGGCAGGGCTGCCATCGTGCTCACGACCCCTGCGCCGTGCGCCGGACCCACTCGAAGGCGAGCGCGGTCGCCGCCTGGGCCACGTTCAGCGAGTCGACCCGGCCGGCGACCGGCAGCCGGACGGTGAAATCACACGTCTCCTCCACCAGCCTGGAGAGCCCGGTCCCCTCGCCGCCCAGAACGATGCACAGCCGCCCTTCCATCGGCGACTCCCACACCGTGCGCTCCGCGTCCTGGCTGGCGCCGGCCACCCAGTAGCCGTGCCGCTTGACCTCCTTCAGAGCCCTGGCGAGGTTGGTCACGCGCACGACCGGCAGGTAGGCCAGGGCGCCGGCGGCGGCCTTGTGGGCGGCGGCGGTCACCGGCGCGCTGCGCCGGCGGGGGACGATGAGGGCACCGGCGCCGGCGACCTCCGCGCTACGTGCCACCGCGCCGAGGTTGCCGGGGTCCAGCACGTGGTCCAGCGCGACCAGCAGGCTCGTCGCCGACCCCTCGGCGGATGTCAGGACCGGGTCGAGCTCCGCGTAGACGTAAGGAGCGACCTCGGCGATCACGCCCTGGTGGCCGCCCCGCTCGCTCCGCCGGTCGAGCGCCTCCCGCGGAGACCGCGTCACGACCGCGCCCGCCTCTGCGGCGAGCCGCTCGATCTCGTCCAGCGTGCGGTCGGGCCGCAGCCCGGCCGCGAAGGTCACACGGGAGACAGGCAGGCTGGACCGCAGCGCCTCCAGCACGGGGTTCCTGCCCTCGATCGTCGCGGGGGGCGAGCCCTGCGGGGCTCCTCCTCGGCGCCCCTCACCCACCGCCTCACCCCTCCGGCCGGAAGACCGCGCGCGAGCCGCCGGGGGTGTCCTCGATGACGAAGCCCAGCGACGCCAGCCCGTCACGGACGGCGTCGGCGGCGGCCCAGTGGCGCTCCGTGCGCGCCGCCGCGCGCGCCGCGAGGAGCGCCGCGAGGGCCTCTTGCTTGTCCGTACCGGAGTACCCCGCCAGGTCCCGCGCCATGTCGACCAGCTCATAGGGCAGGGCCGCTTCCGGCTGGGGGGCCACGTCGACCCCGAGGACGCCGAGGAGCTCGCCGATCTCGTCCTCGGCCTCGCGGAGCGCCCCGACGTCCGCCTCGGAGAGCCGCGCCTGGTGCTCGGACATGAAGACGTTGGCCGCCCTGGCCAACTCGAACACGGCGGCGACGGCTCCCGCAGCGTTGAAGTCGTCGTCCATCTCGTCCTCGAACTTGGCGCGCGCGTCCGAGGCGGCCCCTCGAAGGCCTTCTCGGTCCTCTTCCGGGGCGCCTTCACCCTCGCGCTTGGCCCCGCGCGCCCAACGCAGGTTGCGCAGCAGGTTCTCGAGCCGCTCCCATGCGGCCTTCGCCTCGTCGAGCCGGTCCGGCGAGAAGTCGAGCGGGCTGCGGTAGTGGGTCTGCAGCATCAGCAGGCGGACGACCTGCGGGCGGTACGCGGAGAGCACCTCTTTGAGCAGCATGAAGTTGCCCAACGACTTGCTCATCTTCTCCGCGTTCACCTGCAGCAGGCCTCCGTGGAGCCAGTAGCGCACGAACGGCACACCGAAGGCCGCCTCCGACTGCGCGCGCTCGTTCTCGTGGTGCGGGAAGATGAGGTCGCTGGCGCCGCCGTGGATGTCGAAGGTCTTCCCGAGCTCCGCTTCGGCCATGGCGGAGCACTCAAGATGCCAGCCCGGACGGCCCCGCCCCCAGGGGCTCTCCCAGCTCGGTTCGCCGGGCTTGGCCGCCTTCCACAGGGCGAAGTCCTGCGGGTCGGCCTTGCGCGCGTCGACGTCGACGCGCGCCCCGGACTCGAGCTCGTCGATGTCGCGACCGGACAGTTCGCCGTAGCCGCGGAACGAGCGGACCGAGAAGTAGACGTCGCCGTCCACGGCGTAGGCGTGGCCGCCCTCGATGAGGCGCTCGATCATGGCGACCTGCTCGCGGATGGTACGTGTGGCGCGGGGGCGCGACGTCGGCGGGGCGACGCCGAGGACGTCCATCGCCTCCAGGAACGCCATCGTGTACTTGGCGGCCACCTCCTCGGCGGGGATGCCTTCCTCGGCCGCCCGAGCGATGATCTTGTCGTCGATGTCCGTGATGTTCTGGACGAAGTCCACCTCGTACCCCCGGTACTCGAGGTAGCGGCGGATCACGTCGAACGTGAGGAACGTCCGGGCGTTGCCGATGTGTATGTGGTTATAGACGGTGGGCCCGCAGACGTACATGGAGACGCGGCCCTCGTCCCGGGTCACCAGATCCCTCTTCGCCCGGCTCAGCGTGTCGTGGACGCGGATGGTCATGCGCCCTCCCCCCTCGTCACAGCCCGGCCTCCCGTCCAGGATGACCGCGTCCTCACAGCTCGCAGCTCTCGGCCTCGCTCGCCGAGGAGGTGGCCTCCGCCGCCTCGCCTCCGCCGCTGGCCACCGCGCCACGCTCCTCGGCGCGGTCCTCCGCCGCGGACACTCGCATCTCCAGGCGATCCATCCGCCGCTGCATGCAGCGGAACATCTCCACCACGGGGTCGGGCAGGTCCTCGTGGTGCAGGTCGATGGCCTCCACCTTCCTGCCCTCGCGGACGACGACGCGCCCGGGCACGCCCACAACCGTCGAGTTGGGAGGCACGTCGTTGATGACCACCGCTCCCCCTCCGACCTTCGAACCGCGCCCGAGGGTGATGTCGCCGAGGACGGTCGCGCCGACACCGACCACGACGTGGTCCTGGAGCGTAGGATGCCGCTTCCCGCGTTCCTTGCCCGTCCCCCCCAGCGTGACGCCTTGATACAGGGTGACGTCGTCGCCGATCACCGTCGTCTCCCCGATGACCACGCCCATGCCGTGGTCGATGAAGAAACGGTCCCCGATCGTCGCGCCCGGGTGGATCTCGATGCCGGTGAAGAACCTCGCGCACTGACTGAGGAAGCGCGCCAGCCCCCGGTGCCCGGCGACGTGCAGCCGATGATCGATCCTGTGCGCCCACATCGCGTGCAGCCCCGGGTAGTTGAGCAGGATGCTCCACGTGGAGGTGGCGGCGGGGTCGCGCTCGCGCACGGCCCGTATGTCGTCGCGGATGCGGGCGAACATGGGGGGTGGCCCTCCTGCTTGCCGGTCGGGACCGGCTGGAAGCACCGGTCGTGCGACCTACTATCCATTCCCGTCACGTGGGCTGTCAATTCCCGCCGCCGCGGCCGCGCGGGTGAGCCGCTCGAGACTCCTGCCCTTCCCGAGCAGGGAGAACACCACGGGCAGCGGCAGCCCGTGCACGCGACCGGTGAGCGCCGCGCGCACGGCCGGCAGCGCGCGGCGCGCGTCCTCGCCGGCGAGCCGTTCGCGCAACGCGCGGAAGGCGGCCTCGCCTTCGAACGGCGAGGCTGCGGCGACCACGTCGCGGGCGTCCCTGACGGCGTGCGCCCCTCGCTCCTGGGCGAGGGCTCGCCGAGCCTCCTCGTCGGCCGGCGGAGGGGACACGAGCCGCTCGGCCTGATCGCGGGCGTCGGAGGCCACCTCGAGCTCGCCTCGCACCGCTTCGGCGAAGGCCCCCAGGTCGAACCAGCCGGGCAGCGGGGGAAGGTGCGGCCTGATCGCGGCGGCGAGCCGTGAAGGAGGCAGGGCGCGCAGGTGCAGCACGTTGAGGGCACGCAGCCGTGACGGGTCGTGCCGCGGCGGGGCCGGCGAGATCCGAGCGAGCTCGAAGGTGGCCAGCAGCTCGTCGCGGGTGAGGGCGGGGCGGTCGAGCGGGTCCGACCACCCCAGGCGGGCCAGGTGGTCGATCACGGCCTCCGGCAGGTATCCCGCCCCGCGCAGCTCCCCGATGCCTCCGTCCCCCGCGGACTTCGACAGCGGCGCCCCGTCGGCGCCGATCACGAGCGGAAGGTGGGCGAAGGCGGGCGGAGTGCGGCCGAGCGCTTCGTAGAGCAGCAGCTGACGGGGAGTGTTGGGGACGTGGTCGTCGCCGCGCAGCACCAGCGTGACGCGCATCGCCGCGTCGTCGGACACGCAGGCCAGGTCGTACAGGGCCCTGCCGTCGGAGCGCACGAGCAGGAAGTCGCCGATATCCGCGGCCGCGAAGGCGATGCGCCCGTGCACTCCGTCCACCCACTCGACGGTACGGCCCTCAGGTACCGCGAAGCGCCATGCGGCGGCCTCTCCGGCCTCGATCCGGCCACGCGCCTCTCGGGCGCTCAGCACGCGGCAAGTGCCACGGTAGCGGGGGGGGCGACGCGCCGCCTCGTCCTCGGCGCGCTGTCGCTCGAGCAGCTCGGGCGGGCAGAAGCAGGGGTAGGTCGCGCCGGCGGCGCGGAGCTCGAGCAGTGTCCGCTCGTAGAGCTCTGCCCGCTCCGACTGCCTGTACGGCGCGTGCGGCCCGCCGATGTCCGGCCCCTCGTCCCAGTCCAGCCCGAGCCACGAGAGGTCGGCGAGGATCGCGGCCTCCGCCGCGGCGGTCGAACGAGTGCGGTCGGTGTCCTCGATACGCAGCAGGAACGACCCGCGGGCACGCCTGGCGACGAGCCAGTCGAACAGCGCCGTTCGGGCTCCTCCCATGTGGAGGCCGCCGCTGGGTGAGGGTGAGAAGCGGAGGCGCTCGGTCATCGGCCTCGCGCCCGAAGCAGCACGACGGCCTCGGCGGCAGCCGCTTCGCCGCGTCCTATCGAGCCCAGCCCCTCCATCGTGGTCGCCTTCACGCCGATCCGCGCCGCGCCCACGCCGAGAACGTCCGCCATCGCCACCCTCATCGCATCCCGGTACGGGGAGATGCGGGGCCGCTCGAGCATCACGACACAGTCGGCGTCCAGCAGCTCGAACCCCCCTTCGGCCATCATCTCTCCCACGCGACCCAGAAGCTCGAGGCTCGAGATCCCGGCGAAGGCCCGGTCCGTCTCGGGGAAGTGCGCGCCGATGTCGCCGGCCCTCATGGCCCCGAGGATCCCGTCCATGAGCGCGTGGGCGAGCACGTCGGCGTCGGAGTGCCCCGCGAGCCCCATCTCGAAGGGGACGGGGACGCCGCCGATCACGAGAGGGCGTCCCTCCACCAGCGCGTGCAGGTCGTAGCCGATGCCGATCCTCAGGCCCAAGCCGGGCCCCCTCTCGCCGAGGAGCGCTTCCACGAGCGCGAGGTCCTCGGGCACCGTCACCTTCAGGTTGTGGCGCGGGCCGAGGATCATCTCGACCCGCCCGCCGGCCGCTTCCACGAGCGCGGCGTCGTCGGTGGCCTCGACCCCCTCCCGGACCGCCCGGTGGTACGCGCCTCTCAGCGCCTCGGCGCGGAACACCTGCGGCGTCTGGGCATGCCAGAGCCTGGAGCGGTCGGCCGTCGAGTCGACGGTGAGGCCGTCGACGACCTTCATCGTGTCGTACGCGGGGTGGCCCACGACCACCCCGTCCAGACCGGCGTCCTCGGACAGCCGGTCGACCGCGCGGGTGAGGAGACCGGGGTCGACAGCCGGGCGTGCCCCATCGTGCACGGCGATGACCGGGGTCTCGGGCGGCAGGACCGCCAAGCCGGCGGCCACGGAGTCCTGCCGCCGCACCCCGCCGGGCACGAGAACGACCTCGACGGCGCCAGAGAGATCCAGCACCCCGTCCGCGCGCAGCGCGTCGCGGTACTCCTCCGTCCGGTCCGGGTGGGTCACGACGACCAGATGCCTCAGACCCTCGGCGGAGGACAGCGCCTCGAGCGTTCGAGCGAGCAGGGGCCGCCCGCCGACCGGAGCCAACTGCTTCCCCCCCGGAGCGCCGAACCGCTCGCCCGACCCGCCCGCGACCACCACCGCACCGAAGGGCTGGGCGGACCGCGGCATCAGACCGCCTTCAGCTTCGAGAAGATCATGCGGCCGGCGGAGGTCTGCAGCACGGAGGTGACCTCCGTCTCGGCCTCCGAGCCGATGCGCTCCCGTCCGCCCTGGACGACGACCATCGTCCCGTCCTCCAGGTACCCGACGCCCTGGTCCGACTCCTTGCCCTCGCGAACGATCGTTAGGCGGAGCGTCTCGCCCGGCAGGTGGGTCGGACGCAGGGCCTGAGCGAGCTCGTTGACGTTGAGCGCACCCGCCTCGCGCACGCGCGCGGCCTTGGAGAGGTTGTAGTCCACGGTCACGATCGAGCCGCCCGAGTCCGCCGCCAGCCGCACCAGCTTGTCGTCGACCGTGGCCAGTTCGGGGTAGTCCACCTCTAGGAGCTCCAAGCCGGAGTCCGTGGAGGACAGCGACTCGAGGAGGTCGAGCCCGCGGCGGCCCCGCGCGCGCCTGATGTCGTCGGCCGAGTCGGCTAGCGTGTGCAACTCCGCGACGACGAATCGCGGGACCTTCACGGGTCCCTCGAGGAAGCCGCTGCGCAGCAGCTCCACGAACCTGCCGTCGATGACCGCACTGGTGTCGAGGTACTTGGGGCGGGCGGCATCGGGTCTGTCCTTGTCCCCGTTCAGCCGAGGGAACGCCGCGGCCACCTGGACGCGCTTCACGAGCCCGACCCTGATGCCGACGTAGGCCGCGACGAACAGCAGCGCCCCCGTGGTCGTGAAGGCGAGCCAGGGCGGCGAGACGAACCGCAGCGGATACGAGACGAGCAGCGCGACGACCAGTCCCGTCACCAGACCGGTGGCCGCAAGCACCAGGTCCGTTGGAAGCAGGTCTTGCAGGCGCTCCTCGGCACGGCAATAGGCCGTCTCGAGCTCGCGTCCGACGATCCCGCCTAAGATGTAACCGATGGAGCAGCCGAGGATGACGAATATCAAGATGACGTGTTCAGGAGAGAACGGCGTCTGCTCCGTCCAAACGGCGAGCCGGGCGATCGCGAACCCGCCGAACCCGCCCGCGGTGAGGAGAACGAAACGGGTAGCGTGTGTGATCATCCCTCCAGCCGGCGGCGCGGGCATGTCCCGCGCCCCCTCCACCCCCTTGCCTCTCGACGACACCCGGCGGCCTGCCACGGCCGTCCTGTCCGGATTCTATCACGGAGCTTCTCGCCGCCGGGGCGCTGCGACCCCCTTCGACGACGGCCGCTCACGACACCTCCCTGCGCATCCGTCGCACGCCGTCCACGATCGCCTTGGCGCGCCGGGCACCCACGCCGTCGACGTCGTCCAGCTGGGTCTCGGTCGCGTGCACGATGCCTGAGAGCGAGCCGAACCGGTCGACGAGCCGCCCTATGACCGTCGCCGGCAGCATCGGTATCCTCCGCAGCAGCCGGTAGCCCCGGGGATGCACGTGTTCCTCGGTCACCCGCGAGCCGGCCGAGTAACCCAGCGCGCCCGCGATGGCCTCGCTCTCGAGCAACCGTTCCGCGGGCAGGTGGGCCAGCCGGCTCCTCAGCGTGGAGAGCCTCCTCGGGTTGTCGTCGGGAGCGTAGTCCCGCAGCAGCATCAGGTAGTCCTCCTCGACGCCGAGAGTCAGCTCCTCGGCTTGCATCCGCAGCAGACGGCCCTCGCTGCCGAGCTCCAGGATGTAACGCCCCACCTCGCGCGCGACGCGCTGCAGCATCTCGAAGCGCCGGATGACCCCCGCGACGTCGTTGATCGTGACCAGGTCCTCGAACTCGAGCGCCATCAGCCGGCCGGAGACCTCGTCGAGGCGGGCGCGGAAGCGCTGGAGCGTCTGCAGCGCCTGGTTCGCCTTGGCCAGCAGCACCTCCAGGTCGTCCAGGATCAGCTTCTCGCCGCCCAGGTACAGGCTGACGACGTCCCGGCGCTGCGAGATCGAGATCACGAGCGCGTCGGTCTGACGGCTCACCCGCTCGGCGGCCTGGTGCCGCATCCCGGTCTCGCTCGTCGGCAGCTCCGGGTCGGGAACGAGGAAGACGTTCGCGAACAGGATGCGCTCCACCGCGGCGTCGATGACTATCGCCCCGTCCATCTTGGCGAGCTCGAAGAGCCGCTCGGGCGTGAAAGGGCTCTCGATCCGGAAACCGCCGTTGGACAAGACGAGCACGTGCTGCACGTCCCCGATGACGAGCAACGCCCCGGTCCCCGACGACAGGATGTGATCGATGCCCTCGCGCAGCGGCGTCCCCGGCGACACGCGGGCCATCGCCGACCGCATCAGGTCCTGGGTCTCCCTCTCCACCCGGCCCCCGTCCTCCGCTTCGACACGACCTCTACGGGGATTGTGCCACTCCGCCGTGACATCCGGCAGCGCCGGAGCCGATCCCGGCCGCTTCCAGCGCCTCGCCGACCGTGCGCACGCGGGTCAGCGAGACGGCCTCGGGCATCTCGGACCGGGCGGGTGCGCCGCCCACGGCCGAGGAGAAGCCCATCGCCGCGGCCTCGCGCAACCGGTCGGGGACGCGGGGGACCGGGCGGACCTCGCCGGTGAGGCCGACCTCACCGAAGGAGACCAGTCCGGCCGGCAGCGGCTCGTCCGCCAGCGCGCCGGCGAGCGCGAGCGCGAGCGGCAGGTCGGCGGCGGGCTCGGCCAGCCGCACGCCTCCGGCGACCGAGACGTACACGTCGTGCCGGCCGAAGGAGCGGCCCGTCCGGCGCTCGAGCACTGCGAGCGTCTGCAGGAGGCGGCCGGACTCGACGCCGACCGCGAGCCGGCGGGGGACCTGCAGGAAGGCCGGCGTGACGAGCGCCTGGATCTCCACGAGCAGGGCCCTCGAGCCCTCGGTCGCGGCGAGCACGGCGGAACCGGCCACCTCGCCGTCCCGCCCCACGAGCAGGGCGCCGGAGGGCTGCCCCACGCCGTCGAGCCCCTCGGCGGACATCTCGAAGATGCCGACCTCACCGGCGGGCCCGAAGCGGTTCTTGACGCCGCGCAACACGCGGAAGGCGTGATGGGGGTCGCCTTCGAAGTACAGCACCGCGTCGACCAGATGCTCCACCGCCCGCGGTCCCGCGATCGTGCCGTCCTTCGTGACGTGGCCGACCACGATCGTGGAGATGTTCTCCCCCTTGGCGAGCCGCATCAGCCTGGCCGCACAGCCCCGCACCTGACCCACGGTGCCGGGAGCCCCGGCCAGGTCCGGGTCCGTGACCGTCTGCATGGAGTCGATCACGAGAACGGAAGGGCGCCGCTCGCGCGCCACGGCCTCGATGGCGGCGACGTCGGCCTCGGCCAGCAGCATCACGCCGGGGCACGCGACCCCCAGGCGGGCCGCCCGGCTCGCCACCTGTCCGGCCGACTCCTCACCCGTGGCGTACAGGACACCTCCGGTCCGCGCGTATGCCGCCGCCGCCTGGAGCAGCAAGGTGGACTTGCCCACTCCCGGTTCTCCGCCGATCAGCACGAGCGAGCCCTCGACGAGACCGCCGCCGAGCACGCGGTCCAGTTCCGCTATGCCGCTGGCCAGCCGCTGCTCCCGTTCCGAGCACGCCTCCGAGAGCGAGACCGGTCGTGCGCGAGAGGAAGGAGGCCGGGGCGGTCGCGCCGCCTCGGCCTCCTCGACGTACGTGCCGAAATCCCCGCACTCGGGACAACGACCCACCCACCGGGGCTGTGCGTTGCCGCACTGCTGGCAGCGCCATACGCCCCGGGGCTTCGCCATGCGCGCTACGCGCCCGTCTTGCCGCCGGCCGCACCCGCGCCGCCGGCGCTGCGTCCGCCCCTGCCGGGCATGGTGGGCCGGCTCGCGCCGCCCTCTCCGGCCGAGGCCGCCTTCTCCGGCACGGGAGCGGGCACCTCGGAGCGCCGGAAGGCGATGCTGCCGTCCTCCGCTGTCGCCTCGATGACGTCGCCGGCCTTCCACTGGCCCGCGAGGATCTGCTCGGAGAGCGGGTCCTCCACGAGGCGCTGGATGGCACGGCGCAGCGGCCGGGCGCCGAGCGTGGGGTCGAAGCCCTCCTTGGCGAGCAGCTCGCGCGCGTCGGGCGCGAGCGTGATGCCGATGCCATGCTGGACGAGGTGCTCGCGCAGCCGGCCGATCATCAGGTCGACGATCGAGCCGATCTCCTCGGAGGTGAGGTCGTGGAAGACGATCACCTCGTCCACGCGGTTGAGGAACTCGGGGCGGAAGACCTTCTTGAGCTCACCGGTGACCCGCTCCTTCAGCGTGTCGTACGCGAGCCCGGTCTCACCGGTGTCGATCGCGAAGCCGATGCTCTTGCCCTTGATGATGTCGCGGGCGCCGATGTTCGACGTCATGATGATGATCGCGTTCTTGAAGTCGACCTTGCGACCCTGGGCGTCGGTCAGGCGTCCCTCCTCCAGTATCTGGAGCAGGACGTTGAACACGTCCGGATGGGCCTTCTCGACCTCGTCGAACAGGATCACCGAGTACGGCTTGCGGCGGACGAGCTCGGTGAGCTGGCCGCCCTCCTCGAAGCCCACGTAGCCCGGAGGCGAGCCGATCAGACGGCTGACGGTGTGCTTCTCCATGTACTCGCTCATGTCGAGCTGGATGAGCGCCTCCTCGCTGCCGAAGAGGAACTCGGAGAGCGCCTTCGACAGCTCCGTCTTGCCCACACCGGAGGGCCCGAGGAAGATGAACGACCCCGCGGGCCGCCCCGGGTCCTTCAACCCGGCCCGGGTCCGGCGGATGGCGCGGGACACGGCGGTGACCGCCTCGTCCTGGCCGACGATACGCTCGTGCAAGCTGCCCTCCATGCGCAGCAGCTTCGCGGTCTCCTCCTCGGTGAGCGAGGTCACGGGGATGCCGGTCCACATCGAGACGATGTCGGCGATCTCGTTCTCGGTGACCTCCACCAGCCGGCGCGCCTCGGGCTTGAGCCACTCCTCCTCCATGCGCCGCTTCTCGGCGAGGATCTGCTTCTCGCGGTCGCGCAGGCTCGCGGCCTTCTCGAACTCCTGCGCCTCGATCGCCGCTTCCTTCTCCGCGCGCACCTGGCGCAGCCGCTCCTCGACCTCTTTCACGCCGGCGGGCGCCGTCATCATCTTGATGCGCATCTTCGATCCGGCCTCGTCGATCAGGTCGATCGCCTTGTCCGGCAGGAAGCGGTCGGAGATGTAGCGGTCCGCGAGGTTGGCGGCCGCGTCGATGGCGGCGTCGGTGATCGAGACGCGGTGGTGCGCCTCGTAGCGGTCGCGCAGGCCCTTCAGGATCTCGATGGTCTCCTCCACGGAGGGCTCGCCGACCATGATCGGCTGGAACCTGCGCTCCAGCGCCGGGTCCTTCTCGACGTACTTGCGGTACTCGTCCAGGGTCGTGGCGCCGATTGTCTGAAGCTCGCCGCGCGCGAGGGCGGGCTTGATGATCGAGGCCGCGTCGATCGCGCCCTCGGCCGCACCCGCGCCCACGAGCGTGTGCATCTCGTCGACGAACAGAATGATGTCGCCGCGCTCGCGGATCTCCTTCATGACCTTCTTGAGGCGCTCCTCGAACTCGCCGCGGTACTTGGAACCGGCCACGAGCGCCGCGAGATCGAGCGTGTAGAGCTGCTTGGCGGAGATGGTCTCCGGGACCTCGTCGCGCGAGATCGCCTGCGCGAGGCCCTCGGCCACGGCCGTCTTGCCCACGCCCGGCTCGCCGATGAGCACCGGGTTGTTCTTGGTACGCCGCGAGAGGATCTGCATGACGCGCTCGATCTCCTTGGAGCGCCCGATGACGGGATCGAGCTTGCCCTCGCGCGCGGCGCGCGTGAGGTTCCGCCCGAACTCGTCCAGCAGCGTCGCGGTGCCGCTCGCGCCGCGCCCGCGCTCCTCTCCGCCCTCGGCCTGCTTGCCGTAGTAGCCGGAGAGCAGCTGGATGACCGCGGAGCGCACCTTCTCGAGGTCGGCACCGAGGTTGAGCAGCACCTGGGCGGCCACGCCCTCGCCCTCACGGATGAGCCCGAGCAGGATGTGCTCGGTGCCGATGTAGTTGTGGCCGAGTTGCAGCGCCTCGCGCAGCGAGAGCTCGAGGACCTTCTTGGCGCGAGGCGTGAACGGGATGTGGCCCGTCGGCACGTACGTGCCGCGGCCGATGAGCTCCTCGACCTGCTGGTGCACGTCCTCCAGCGAGATCGACAGGCTCTCGAGCGCCTTGGCGGCGATCCCGTCCTGCTCGCGGATGAGCCCGAGCAGCAGGTGCTCGGTGCCGATGTAGTTCTGGTTGAGCATGCGCGCCTCTTCCTGCGCGTAAACCACCACGCGGCGCGCCTTCTCGGTGAATCGTTCGAACATCTGGGGGACTCCCTCTAGTGAGCGGCTACTCGACAGTGCCGCGTCTCCCACGTCGACAGTATACCCTCTACCTCGGCATCCGTCGGTCCCGACACGACCCCTGCCGAGGAAGGGGGTGTGCCGCACAGCGAGCAAGCGGGGTGCCAAGGACAGTGGCGGCAACGGGGCCCGATATGAGCGCGGGACACTCATATCTTCCGCCGGCGCCGGCCGGCCACACCCCGCTCACTCCCGGCCCGCGCCCTCCGGTCTCAGGTGCGGGAAGAGGAGCACGTCCCGGATGGACGCCGAGTCCGTCAGCAGCATGACCAGGCGGTCGATGCCCACGCCGAGCCCTCCGCAGGGCGGCATGCCGTACTCCATCGCCCGCAGGTAGTCCTCGTCGTAGCCCATCGTCTCCTCGTCGCCGGCGGCCCTCGCCTCCATCTGCGCGTCGAACCGCTCCCGCTGATCGACGGGGTCGATCAGCTCGGAGAACGCGTTCGCGATCTCGCGGCCCGCCACTATCAGCTCGAAGCGCTCGGTGAGCTCCGGCTCGCCGGGCTTCTTGCGTGCGAGCGGAGAGGTCTCGAGCGGATAGTCCGTCACGAAGACCGGTTGCACGAGATCGGGCTCCACGAGCTTCTCGAAGAGCTCCGTCACCAGCTTGCCCTTGCCCCACGAGGCCTCGTACGGCACCCCGTGCCGCTCGAGGAGCCCCCTGAGCTCCTCGGCGGAGCGGGCGAAGGAGACCTCCTCGTCCGCTGCTTCGCCCACGAGCGCGAGCAGGGTACGCCGCTCGAACGGGGGAGTCAAGTCGAGCTCGACCCCCTGGTACGTCACCCTCGTCTTGCCGAGGACCTCGGTGGCCGACGAGGACACGAGCCCCTCGGTGAGTCCCATCATGCCCTCGAGGTTCGTGAAGGCCTGGTACGCCTCGAGCATCGTGAACTCCGGGTTGTGCTTGGGGGACATGCCCTCGTTGCGGAAGCTGCGGTTCAGCTCGAAGACCCGGTCGAAGCCGCCGACGAGCAGGCGCTTCAGGTACAGCTCCGGAGCGATGCGCAGGTACAGCTCCATGTCGAGCGCGTTGTGGTGCGTCGCGAAGGGCCGAGCCGCCGCGCCACCGGGCACCGGGTGCAGCATGGGGGTCTCGACCTCGATGAAGCCCTGGTCCTCGAGGTAGCGGCGGACCGACGAGACGAGCCGGGAACGTGCCTCGAACGTCCGCTTCACGTCGCGGTTCACGATCAGGTCCAGGTAGCGCTGCCGGTACCGCGTCTCGGTCGAGGAGAGCCCGTGCCACTTGTCCGGCAGGGGGCGCAGCGACTTGGAGAGCAGCGTCAGCTCCGTGGGCGACACCGACAGTTCGCCCCGGCGGGTCCGGAGCACCTGCCCGGTCGCACCGACCCAATCGCCCAGGTCGAGCCGCGACGCGCGCTCGAACGCCTCGGCGCCCAGCACGTCGGGCCGTACGAAGAGCTGGAGATCGCCCGTGGCGTCCCGGATCACGAGGAACGCGACCCTGCCCTGGTCGCGCCGGGCGACGAGCCGGCCGGCGACCGAGGCGTTCTCCCCGGCCTCCGCGCCGTCGGCGAGGTCGGCGAACCTCTCTTGGAGCTCCGCGGTGCGCGCGGTGACGTCGAACCGGTCCAGGTACGGTTCCTCGTCCCGCGCCCGGACCTCGTCGAGCTTCGCCCGCCGGGCTGCGCGGGCGTCCTCGGTGTCCGGGACCCGCTCTGCGCCGGACGGCACGCCTGGGCCGGGCTCGCGATCGCTCTCAGGCCGCCCGGCGTCCGCCATGGGCTAGCGGGTGATGGACAGGACCGCGTACTCCAGCACCCGGCCCGACGGCGTGGCCACCTTCACGGTCTGGCCCTTCTTGGCGCCGACGATCGCCTGTCCGACCGGGGACTCGTTCGATATCTTGTCGTGGGTGGGGTCGGCCTCGGCGGAGCCCACGAGCTGGTAGACGTGCTCGTCGCCCGTCTCCGTGTCCTGGAGCCGGACCTTGCAGCCCAGCGTCACCTTGTCGCTCTTCTTGGGCTTGTCGATGATCGTGGCGTGCGCGAGGATCTGGTTGATCTCGGCGATGCGGCTCTCGACCCACGCCTGCTCGTTCTTCGCGTCGTCGTACTCGGAGTTCTCCGCTATGTCGCCGAACTCCTTGGCCTCCTTGATCCGCTCGCCGACCTCCCGTCGCCTGACGGTCTCGAGGTAGTGCAGCTCCTCCTCGAGGCGGGTCTGTCCTTCGGCCGTGAGGGCTACTTCCTTGTGCATACGTGAACTGCTCCAAAGGCCATCAGGGCGTCACAGCGCGGCCGGGGGTGCGTGCTGCTGCACGCGTGACGGGCGCGGCGGTACGCCGGTCCGAGAACGGGTGACAGTATAACCGAAGAACTCGCCGCGACAAGCGCCTCCGGAAGGCGCTACTCCTCGTCGTCGGCGGCCGAGGCAGCGGCCGCCTTCTTCGCCGTGGCCGACTGGGACTCGAGTTCCCCATCGTCGTCGTCCTCGAGCTTGCCTTCCATCCCCTCGCGCAACGCCTTGGCGCTCTTGCCGAGCGACTTGGCGAGCTTGGGGAGCTGCTTGGGGCCGAACAGGAGCAGGATCACACCTACTATGAGTGCGATCTCCATCGGGCCCATCCCGAAGATCCTCATCACACGCCTCCTTGCTTTCGAAGACTCTCACGCCGGCTCGCGCCCCCGGCGGTCTCGACCGTGGGGTAGGGTACCATCATCGACCTCGCCTCGCCACGCCGCCGTTGCTCCCCGGACCGTTGCGCGGGGGCCGTACGCGGTCGGTGCGCGACAGGTAGTACAGGGTGTGGAGCAACTCCCGCACCGGGTCGGTGTTGTGCAGGGTGACTTCCGGCGGAACGCGCACCATCGTCGGAGAGTAGTTCAGTATGACACGCACTCCCGCTTGGCAGAGCATATCCGCTGCGACCTGCGCTGACTCCGGCGGCACCGCGAGCACCCCGATGCGCGTCGCCTGGTCCGCGGCGTACCTCGGAAGCTCCTCGATCGGCTGCACTATCATCTCGCCGATCCGCTTGCCGATCTTGTCCGCATCGTTGTCGAACACCGCCGAGACGATGAAGCCGTGCTTTCGCAGTCCGTTGTAGGAGGCGATCGCCGACCCCAGGTTCCCGGCGCCCACGAGCACCAGCCGGTGGACGTGGTCCGATCCGAGGATCCGCTGGATCCGGTCGATCAGCGAGACCACATCGTAGCCCACCCCTCGCTTGCCGAACGATCCGAAGTGGGTGAGGTCCCGTCTGATCTGTGCCGGGTTGATGTCCGTGAGCTCGCCCAGACGCGCCGAGGAGACGGTGGCGTTCCCCTCCTGGCGGAGCTGGATGAGCACGCCGAGGTAGACGGGCAGGCGTTCGATCACGCCCTCCGGTATGCGTTCCTTCACCTGCTCGTCCATAGGTCCAAGAGGTCGGGCGCCGCGCCGCGCGTCGAAAGGAGCACACCCATAGTAACTACTGTTACAAAGTGCGACAAGGCATCGGCGCGACCGGCTCCGCGCCGACGGGCGGGGCGTGTTCGGGCGCAGGGCGCTCTAACGCGCGAGAGCGTCCTGGACCCGCAACTGGCGGATCACGTCCGAGCGCGTGACGATACCGGTGAGCGCGCCGTCCTCCACGACCAGCAAGGCGCCCGGCTCCTCCGGACCGAGCCGCTCGAGCACCTCGTCCAGCGGCTGGTTCCGGCGCACCGTGAGTCTCCCGAGATCCAGGTCGGCGACGTCCTTGACGAGCACGTCGCCCCACTGCTCCCGAGGCACGGTCTTCGCCTCGGCCAGCGTGATGAGACCCACCACCTGCCCGTCGTCGCGGACGGGGTACCGGCTGTGGCGCTGGCCCAGGAAGTAGTCGTGCGCCAGTCGCTCGAGAGTGATGCCGGCCGGGACGACGACGGGCTCCGGCGACATCACGCCGCCCACCGTCACGTCGGCGAGACGCGAACGGATGAGCTGCTGCCGGTACGCGTTCCCGGCGATGCTGGCGATGAACCAGCCGACCAGGCCTATCCACAGGAAGTCGAGCGACTGGAAGAAGACGTACGCCACCACAGCGAGCGTGACCAGCGAGTAGCCGATGAACTGGCCGGCCCTGCTCGCCCACCGCGTGGACTTGAGCAGGTCCCCCGTCACCCCCCACACGGCCGCTCGCAACACGCGTCCCCCGTCCAGAGGGAACCCGGGCATGAGGTTGAACACCGCGACGGCGAGGTTGATGATCGCGAGATACTGCAGGGGAGCCCATACGAGGTCCGGAGCTCCCGCGTTGGCCGACAGGACGTAGGCGAGGAAGAAGACGGCCGAGAGCAGCAGGCTCATCCCGGGACCGGCGAACGCCATGAGCGCCTCACGCCCGGGCGTCTTGGGCTCCTCCTCCATCTGGGCGACCCCGCCGAAGATGAACAGCGTGATGCGGGAGATCCGCACCCCTCCGGCCCGGGCGACCAGCGAGTGCGAGAGCTCGTGCACGACCACGGACGCGAAGAAGAGCACGGCCGTCAGGACGCCTCGCGCGATGTCCACCCACAGCGGCTGCCCGGGGAACTGCTCCGGGAAGTAGGTGAAGCCGAGCAGGAATGCGAACAGGAAGAAGATCGCGAACCACGTCGCGTTCACTTCCACCGGGATCCCGAAGAAGCTCCCGATGCGGATGGAAGGCAGGTTGAACATCCGTCCTCCTCGCCCCCGGATGCCCGAAGCGCGCCGCCCTAGAACCTCGCGCCCTCGAGAGCGTGGGCGCACGGGCAGTCTCGCACGTCGGGGAGCGCCGGGATCATGGCGTAGATGAGCTCGCGCACTCTCTCGTTGTTCTCGTTGAATACCCGAACGACCTCATCATTGCTCACCGGCGCCGCTCCCTCGACTCCCACATCGTGATCCGTGATCAGTGAGATGTTCACGTAGCACATCTCGAGTTCGCGCGCGAGGTAGCACTCCGGGTACTGCGTCATGTTGATGACCTCCCACCCCTGTGAGGAGTACCAGCGTGACTCCGCCCGGGTGGAGAAGCGGGGTCCTTGGACGACCACGACGGTGCCCCGAGGGTGGGCGGTGATCCCGAGCCCGGCCGCCTTCTCGATGGCCACCTGCCGCATCGTGGGGCAGTAGGGGTCGGCCGAGGAGACGTGCGTGGTGACGGGGCCGTCGTAGAAGGTGTCCTTGCGCCCGCACGTACGGTCGACGAACTGGTCGCACACGACGAACTCGCCCGGCTTCACGTGCGGCTGCAGGGAACCGGCCGCGTTCGGACCGATGATCCTCGTGACGCCCATCGACTTCATCGCCCAGACGTTGGCGCGGTAATCGATCATGTGCGGAGGAAGCGTGTGGTCCTTGCCATGCCGCGGAAGGAAGGCCACGCGGCGTCCGCCGACCTCGCCGACCGTCACTGTCGACGACGGCGCCCCGTACGGTGTCTCGACCTTGACCTCCTCGGCACCCTCGAGCAGCGCGTAGAGGCCGCTGCCTCCGAACACGCCGATCTCCGCGTTGCGCTGGTCCATCCTGCGTCCCTTCCCGCTCGCCCTCAGGTCGCCGACCATTGTAGTGCATCCCCGCCCCGCACCCGCGACCGCCGCCGCGCCGGCCTCACGCCCGCGACGCCGCGCCGGGGCCTGGGGGGCCGGGTACGCTGAGCGAGCGCCGCTCCCCCGGGCGGGAGGGCGTCCAGTCCTCCTCCGCTCGGGCCGCGGGCAGCGTCGAGAGGAGGAACCGCGAACAGGCGCGGTCGGTGCGGTCCGCCTCCCTCAGGAGCAGCGCTTCGAGCGTCACCGGCTCCACACCGGACCCGCCCGCCCCGTCGTGGTGAGCGAGGACCGCATGGGTCAGCCGCCCCAGGACGGCCGCCGGGAGGGACGGGGCGGACGCGGCAGATGCGGCGGCGACGCGGGCATGGCCCAGCGCCACGTGCCCCAGCAGTCGGCCCTCGTCCGTCCCCCTGATGGCCGTGTCGCAGGCGAGCGCGTCCACCTTCCCCACGTCGTGGAGGAGCGCCGCGGCCAGGAGCAGGTCCGGGTCGACCTCGGGGTGGGCCCTGCCCAGCGCGGCGCACGCGCGGCCGACGCCGACGGTATGCTCCAGCAGCCCCCCGACGTAGGGATGGTCCTCGGCGGCCGAGGACGGGGACGCGAGGAACGCGGCGAGGAACGCCTTGTCCGAGAAGACGGCGCGGGCGAGCGCCGCGGGCGCGGGCGCCTCGATCGCGGCTACCAGACGCTTGAACTCCGCGAGCAGCTCGCGCCTGTCGCGGGTGCCGCCCGGCACCATGTCCTCACGCCGGTACCGCCCGGCCGGGGCGAGGGTCTCGATCGAGACGCGGGGCTGCCCGCGGTACGTCGTGAGCACGCCACGCACGGTCGCCACCGTTCCCGCGGCGATCTCGCACGCGAGGCGGTCGGGCCTGAAGAGCACCCCGGGCACGCTGCCCGAGCGATCCCCGAGTTCTACGACCAGATAGCCCTCTCCGCTGCGCGCGAGTCTGAACTCCTTGCTGCTCAGCACGAACTCGCTGTCGACCCGGACGCCCTCGGCGAGATCCGTCACGTACTGCCGCTTCACCCCTCGGCCCCTTCCGCTCCTCGGAACTTGACGATCGGAGCGTAACCGGCCGCTGTGACACCGGCACGGGGAAGCCGCGCCGCTCGCTCAGTGGTGCGGGCTCACGCGTACGACGCCCCCGGGTTCCACGCCGTACCTCTCGCCCGCGCTCGCCCGGTTCAGCGCCAGCGTCAACCATCCCGAGGAATCCACCAGCGCGACGGGCTCACCGCTCTCCACGTCGCTGAACGTCCTCCGCAACGGCACCTCGACGGAGAGGTGCCCGATCCCGAGGGTCACCCGATCCGAGACGAGGCCGTAGCCGGCGAGCTCCTCCTCGGCGATGCCGATCCTGATCGACCCGAAGCGGTCGATGTCGAGCACCTCGGCCACGACGGTGCCGTTCTCGATCCTGCTGGGCTCGAACGGCGCGGGGGCCAGATCCGCCGGATCGACGGGCGCCCCCAGGGAGGCCGGCTCGACGCCGCAGGCCAGGGCGGCCGCGGTCGGCGCCAGCACGTCGCGGGCGTGGAACGTCGCGAGCGGCTGCTTGAAGTCGATGCGCTCCGGGTCGACGGCATACGCGGCCTTCACGCCCCCGGCCCGCCTCGCGGCGGGCATCAGCACTCCGTTGTCCGGTCCTACGAGGCGCGTCCCACCCTCGCACACCATGCACAGGTCCCGCCGCTCGCCGCCCACGCCGGGGTCCACGACCACGAGGTGGATGGCCTCGGGCAGCTGCCACACGCCCGAGGCGGCCACGACGGAGCCCTTGCGGACGTCGAAGGGCGGAACCTGGTGGTCGAGGTCCACCATCCGAGCGTGAGGGCACGCCTTGTGGACGACCGCGTGGCACACGCCGACCCACGTGTCGCCCAATCCGAAATCGGACACGAAGCACACCAGGGGTTGCACCGCTCGCTCCGCCTCTCCTCGCGTCGCCTCCCGTGCATCGCCGACGGCTGGTATCCTTGCCTACGAGTAGTCGCCGCCGTCGTAGTATCGGCCCCGCCGTTCGTGGAGGACCACGTGCACCGCTGCGCCACGCGCCTCCGTGCCCTCGCCGCCGTCGCGGTCCTGGCGCCGCTCCTGTTGACCGCCTGCAGGGCGGATCCCCGTATCCGGTACATTCCCGACGGGGGGACCTACACCATGGAGGAAGCGTTGCGCCGCATGGAAGCCGCCGACACCGGCGCCGCTCGCGCCCTCTCGGCGGACGAGGTCCCCGAAGCGCGGCAAGCCGCTCTCGCGGCCCTTCGATCCATCGACGCCAGCGCCTCAGCTCTCGCCGACCTCATCACATCCGCCTTCCCCTTCGACACGCGCTCCGTCCCCGTGCTGGCGGAAGCCGCCATGGTGGATGGCAGCGAAGCCTGGATCCTGGTCGAGGCTTGGGGAGGACGGGAGGGCGCGCTCACGTCACGCCGCGTGTGGGTGCTGGACCGGGCGAGCGGCGGCGTCGTCTCCTCGGCCACGGGGGACTGAGGGAGGCGTCGCCTCACGCGACGGGGAAGATGGCGTCGATCGCTCCCCGGTTGATCGCGATGTAGGAGGTCTCGTACATCAGCTCGCCGTCGCGCGCGTTCCACAGCTTCGCGTCCGTGACCGCGAGGAACTCCTTGACCTTGGAGTTCAGCGAGTCGGTGAGCCTGCTGCCGGCGAGCACGTGCATGTCTCCTTCGATGCGGTAGTGCTCCGTGATGACGACGACCCTGACCTTGTCCTTCTCCGTGTACATCCGCTCCCCTTCGCCACGAGGCGCCCTCCCTTAATCTACTCCAACGGCAACGGCAGGTCACCCCGCCTCGAAGGCCGCCGCCGACTCAGCCGAGGGTGAGCACGAGGGCCTGCCGCAGGGCGGCGCTCCCGACGATCTCGAAGAGCGTCAGCGCGAACGCCAGCGCCAGCGGCGCCGACAGGTCCGCGGGCCGCCCGACCGAGCCCTCGAACGGCTTGAACACCCCGACGACCACGAGGTTGACCATGGTGAACGCGAAGAGCACCGCTAGCGCGACGAGCACCGGGTAGAGCGCGCCGAGGAGCGGAAGAGCCAGGCGGACCAGCAGGAACGCGGCGGGGACGCCCGCCAGCCAGGCGACGGCCTCTACTGGCCGGCCGAGGACCCGTTCGCGTCCGGGGCGGCGCGAGAGCGCCTGCCTCGCGAACGGGACCGCGTAGGCCGCGGCGGCGAAACCGGCCATCAGCCCGGTCAGGAGCCGCACGTCGTTGTCGGTGGCCCTGAGGCCGGCGTAGGAGGTGACCCCGTCCCACGCCATCGCTCCGACGAAGGCGGCCGCGACCAGCGCCACAGGCAAGGGGGGGACCTCCGAGGGGCGCCGGTCCCGCCCCAACGCCAGGAGCAGCAGCGCGGCGACCGTGAAGCCCAGGTACATCCCGGTGTCCCGAGCGCACACGGGGGCCTGCAGCCCCCCGCCGAAGAACGACCGCTCCGGCAGCTGGTGGCAGAGTCCGAACCCTATGAGGTGCAGCACGCGCTCGAGCATCGCGTCCAAGTCCCGGTAAGACGAACGGCAGGCCCCCTGAGGACCTGCCGCATGAGGTGTCGATGGTCGGGATGGCGGGATTTGAACCCACGACCTCTGCGTCCCGAACGCAGCGCTCTACCAAGCTGAGCCACATCCCGACGGGCCGATACATGATACACGCTACGGCCCGGCGAGGGGAAGGCCACCCACGCCGCCTTCGCCCCGCCGTGCGGAAGGGCGGGCCCGGGATGCGACGGGCCCCGGGGAGTGCTCCCCGGGGTCCCGACGCTGTCGTTCCGAGCGGCGCGGCGTC
>JACUUM010000025.1 GCA_014859305.1 Coriobacteriia bacterium | reverse complement strand
CACCACGCACGCAGGTCCCGCCCGACTCGACTACTCGCCATCCTAGCCTCGATCCTGCACGAAGCGCCCGCTGACCGCCATCCGAGGGCTGCTCGGGTGTCCGGAGGCCTCCATGGCACGCCTTTCTCGCCCCCGGCGCACTCCTGAGGCATCGTCGGAGGAGCTTCTGCATGCCGGGGAGGGTTCTCGCGCTGGTTCCTCCGATTCGGGGGCGTCCTGAAGCAAGCCCTGCGGTTCGCCTCGGTTGTCGGTGTCGTGTCGGGTGCTATCCGGAAGGCAGCATCCGCAGGCGCGCGAAGGCATCCACGAGCGCGCCGGCCCACGGCCAGGAGCGCGGCAGGCGCATGCGCAGGTTAGCGCGCGTGGCGCACGAGCCTGGCCGCGACGTGCAGCAACCGATAGCGCAACCGCTTGGGCTCGCAGATCGCCAGCTCTCCGGCAAGCAACAGCCGCTTCGTCCAGGCGAGCAGGTCGGTCGCCATCAGCACGAGTTCGAGCCACACCTCGTTCAGCGCGAAGCTGCGGAAGGGCAGGTTGCGAAGGCCGGTGTCCTTGCCGCAACGGATCGAGTCCTCGATGACGGCTCGGCACCGGTGCAGCTGCTCGAGACGCGCGATGCGCCCGCCTTGCTGGTTCGTGAGGAAGACCTGGAAGCGCATGCCCTCCTCGTCGGTGAAGCGCAGCTGTGCGCCGGGATGCGGGCGCTCCTTGCGGCAGATCGCTCGCGTGCCCGCAAGCCACCCCGCGCCCTCCAGATCCACGTCGAGCTCGGCGACCCAGGCCCCCTCGCGCGGGCTTCCGTCCGCGTCCAGGGCGGGCACCCGCGCGTCATCGAACACCTCGCAGATCCCCTCGCGCACGAGCACGGACATATCCACCCCCACCGAGAAGGTAAGTCCGCGCTGCACGACCGCCTCGGCAAACGCGTGCGTCCCCTCCGCCCGAGTCGCACCGCACGAGCAGCCCGGGGCCGACGCGGCTGGCGGGCAGCTGCGCGAGCGCGGCGTCGAGCACGGTGATGTGATCGGCCGCCGTGTTGGCCCCGGCGTTGCCGGGGCGCAGCATGCCGGAGAGCCCCTCGCCGGTTTGCGCCTCGAAGCAAAGCAGCGGGTGGAAGCCGAAGGTGCGCTTGTAGGTGGGGGCGGCACCTTCCTTCTCGGAGTGCGCGGTGAGAAGCGTCGCGTCGATGTCGAGCACGATGCGGTCCGGCGCCGCTCCCGCCTCCCACGCGCGTGCCCGGGCGACCGCCCGCGCCTCGCGCAGCCGCGCAAGCCGTCCGGCGCCCACGGCCTCGAGCGTCCGGTACGCGGTAGCATCGGAGGCGACCTCCCCGAAGAGCACGCCCTGGTCGCGCAGTGCGCCCAGGTCGGTGAGCGCATCTCCGCCATCGGCGAGCATGACGGCCAGATCGCGGAGCACCCGACCGGGGGCGTGCTTGACACGGCGGGTGAACAACCCGGCAAGCCCGGAGGTGAGCGCGTCGGTGAGCCCGAGGGAGTCGGCCAGGCCGATCAGCAGCGCGGTGCCCGCGCGTGAGGTGAGGCCGCCGCAGTCGGCGTCTACTTCCATCGAACCGAGCTGCGTAGTACGTTTCACCCACACGGTGACCTCCGGCGTCTAGGATATGGAAGCTTCGCGCTCCCATTATCCCAGCTCAGAAGGTCACCGTGGCCTGTTTCTAGCAGAAACCTGCGACTACTCGTGCAGAATCGAGGCTAGGCCGCCTCGTCCGGCGCGCGGCGCCGGAAGTACGCCTCCCTCACGGCCGCCACGGCCATGCCCGCGGCGAGACCGGCGAGCGCCGCGCCGGCGACGCCGGAGGCGCGGCGTTCTATCACCGGCAGCTGAGCGACGGTAGCTCCCCCGCTGTAGGAGTACGCGCTCATTATCTTCTCGAGCCCGTCGCGCAGCGACTCGAGCTGGAGGTTCATCTCCCACAGGTCGCGCGCGGCCGCCGCGCGTTCGGGGCGGCGCAGCGACTGGTCGGCCACGATGGACATCGCCTCGATCTGACGGATGGCCTTCTCGGTGAGCCGGATCTCCCTCTTGGTCTGATCGACCTCCTTCTGGCCCAGCGCCAGCGCGCGCTTCACTACGCGCTTGGCGACCTCGTCGGCTACCTGCAACGCCTCGCTGGACTCGCTCGAGCGGTAGGCGACGACGAGGGCGGTCTGGGGGTTCTTGAGGCTGAAGACGCGAAGACCCGCCTCCAGGTGGCGTTCGTCGATCCCCGTCTCCACGGCCGTGCGTGTCGCGAACTGCTCGGAGGACACGTCCGTGAGCAGCTCGTCGACCTGCGGGAGGCGATAGTACTTGCCCAGCGTCTTGGGCTCGACGACGATCCGCGCCCGCCCCTCGTACTCCGGTTCGGGCTCGTCGGCGACCAACGAGCTCGCATAGCCGACGGCCACGGCGACGACGATGGTGAGCGCGACCACCCACCACTGGCGTCTCACGACGGCGAGCCACGTTCCCAGGGGGTCAGGCACGTCCGGCTCCTCGCTGTGCGTCGGGGGCGGGCAGCGCCGCGGCTAGGGCGGCGAAGAGCCACAGGTACTCGAAGTAGAGATAGTACTGGAACCAGGACTGGACCAGCAACGTGAGCACGCCCGTCAGCACGACCGCGTCGGTGACCCGCCACCCCCTGCGGCGCGCGGCGGCGAACGCCCACAGGACCGCCGCGAGGAGCGCGACCTCGGCGATCAGCCCGGCCACGCCCATCTCGGCGGGCAGAGCCAGCGGGACCTCGTGGGGCCTCAGGATCCTCGGCAGGGCGCCGATCCGGCGGTACGACGGGTAGGCGACGTCGAACGCGGCCAGGCCGGTGCCCGTGCCCCAGAAGTCGCGGATGATCTCGAGGGTGGAACCGACCATGAAGAAGCGGGTGGCGAGCGATCCCTCGCTCATCACGTCGCCCAGCGCCGTCACGCGCTGCACGTAGCGCTCGGGGATCACCGGGACGGCGAGAACGGCCAGCAGGAGCGCGGCGACGAGCATCGCGCGCCGCCGCCTGGGCGGCGCGGTCAGCACGACAGCGACGGCCCCGGCGAGGAAGCCCACGAGGCCGGAGCGCGAGAGCGTGAGCGCCATGGCCGTCGCGCACAGCACCGTGGGGACGGCCCAGAGCGCGGCCTCGCGGCGCGAGGAGGAGTGCACCACGCGGACCAGCGAGACCAGCGAGGCCACCGCCAGGTAGCCCGCGAGGAAATTGGGGTCGAGGAAGAACGCGGCGGGGCGGGTCAGCACGTCGACGCCGGCGGCGTCGTACTGGAGATGGGTGTTGCCGACCGGGAGCCCGGGGAACGCGTACTGCGCGAACGAGACGACCGCCAGGGCGACGCCGGTCCAGACGAACACCTCCACGATCCGCTCCCGGCGCCGGGGGTCCTCGGCGGAGTAGGACACGATCAGCGCGAACAGCCACAGGAACAGCAGGCGCGCGGCGCCGTAGGCCGTGCGCGACGGGTCCAGCGAGAGAGGCAGCGACCACAGCGCCGCCAGGAAGGGCAGGACGAGCGCGAGCTGCAGGCGGTTCGGCCGGTGCAGCCTGACCTCGCCCGCAAGCAGCAGCCATCCCCAAGCGACGAGCGACGCCCCCAGTGCGGCCTGGAAGACGGTGACGGGCACCGGGCCGGTCACGATGCGGCCGTAGTCGTTCAGAGGCGCCGCGACGAGCATCACCCACAGGCCCAGCCGAGGACGATACAGGATCGCCGCCACCAGCGCGGCCAGCGCCGCCCAGCGCGCCGGAGCGCCGAGGCCCGCGACGAGATGCTCCTGGCCCGCGAGCACCCCCGCCGCGAGTCCGGCGGCAAGACATGCGCCGGCCCAGGGGAGCGCCTCTCGCGGCAGCCGTTGTGCGTGCCCGTTCACCGGTCCTCGAGCACCGCCCCTTCACGATCGACGGCCACCGCAAGCGGCTCTTCCCAATCCGGGATCGACCGAAGCGCACGGCGCACGCGCTTGGCGACGCGTTCAGCCCGATGCATCGCGATGCCGTCCGAGGCGTCCACCACCAGAGCGACGAGACTCGGGCCCGAGCCCGAGAGCACCGCCGCGTCGGCACCCGCCTCCAGCAGCGCCCGCCGGGCGTCCGGAGCCGTCCGAGGGCCGCCCGAGCGGTACGGCTCGTGCAGCCGGTCCTCCGCGCCGTAGCGCACGAGGTCGGGCCGCCCCAGCGCGAGGCCGGCTGCCATCAGGCCGGCGCGTCCGGCGGTGAAGGCGGCGTCGCCGTGGGAGACCGTCGGGGGCAGGGCGGCGCGGGCCTCCGGCGTCGAGCGCGTCCCGCCCGCCGGCAGGAGCACGGCCGCAAGCCCCGGCGGGTCGATACGGGTGCAGCGCGCGCCCGCCTCGTCACGCCACGCGACGGTGAACCCCCCGTACAGGGCGGCGGCGACGTTGTCCGCGTGTCCCTCGATCCCCACCGCGATCCCGAAGAGCGTGTCCCGCCCCAGGGGCACGGAGCACAGCGCATCCGCCAGGACGCACCCGGCCACGATCGCGGCCGCCGAGGAACCGAACCCCCGTCCCACGGGGATTCGGCTGTGGCAGAAGACGCGGGCCCGGAGCCGATCGTCGCCGCACTCGCCGAACACGCGCCGCATCGCGAGCACCACGGGGTTGTCGAGACCGGCGGGCAGCTCGGCCGCGCCCTCGCCGACGACGCGGACGGACCACTCGTCCGCCACCTCGGCGGAGAAGCGGGCGTGCAGGCCCAGCGCGACCCCGAACGCGTCGTATCCCGGGCCGAGATTGGCCGAGGATGCGGGGACGCGGACGGTCAGCGGCAGCACGGCGCCCCTTACAGCTCCTCGACGCGGATGACCGAGCCGATCGCGTCGACCACGTCGAGCCGCTCGATCTCGGCCAGAGCCGCCCTCATGGCCGCCTCGGAGGCGGCGTGTGTGACGAAGACGATCTCCGCCCCGCTGGCGTCCGCGGCCTTCTGGATGACCGAGGCCAGCGAGACGTCGTTGTCGCCGAAGATGCTCGCGCACGCCGCCATCACGCCCGGGCGGTCGGCGACGCGCATGCGCACGTAGTACCGCGTGACCAGCGAGTCGATCCCCCGCACCGGCAGCTGCTCGTTGCACGTGCAGCCCACCAGCCCTCGGCAGTCCGCGCCGATGTGGCGCGCGGCCTCGATCACGTCGCCGACCACGGCGCTGGCAGCCGGCAGCGAGCCGGCACCCTCACCGAAGAACATCGTCTCCCCCACCGCGTCGCCGACCACGTAGATCGCGTTGTACACGCCGTTGACGGCGGCGAGCGGATGGGCCGCCGGGATCATCGTTGGGTGCACGCGGATGTCGACGCCGCCGTCGGAGCGCCTGGCGATGGCGAGCAGCTTGATGGCGTAGCCCATCTCGGTCGCGTAGCTGATGTCGGCCGGCGTGATGTCGCGGATGCCCTCCGCGGGCACCTGCGCCAGCGTGACCCGGCTGTTGAAGGCGATGGAGGCGAGGATGGCGATCTTGGCGGCGGCGTCGAGCCCGTCGACGTCGGCGGACGGGTCGGCCTCGGCGAAGCCGCGCTGCTGCGCCTCGAGCAGCGCCGTGTCGTAGTCCAGGCCGTCCTCGGCCATGCGGGTGAGCATGTAGTTGGTGGTGCCGTTGACGATGCCCATCACGCTCGTGACCTCGTTGGAGGCCAGCGAGTGCTTGAGCGGGCCGATGATGGGGATGCCGCCGCCGACCGAGGCCTCGAACAGGATGTCCACGCCCATCCGCTCGGCGGTCTCCATGACCTCCTGGCCGTGACTCGCCATCAGTGCCTTGTTCGCGGTGACGACGCTCTTGCCCGCGCCGAGAGCCGCGAGCACCACCTCGCGCGCCGCGCCCGTGCCGCCGATGAGCTCGATCACGACGTCGAGCGCGGGGTCCTCGATGAGTGCCGCCGCCTCGTGGCTGAACGACCCCTCCGGCAGCTCCAGGGCCGCCGCGCGCCCGGCGTCGCGGTCCGCGAAGCGGGCCAGCTCGATGTCGACACCGGCGCGGCGACGGAAGTCCTCGCTATGGCGGCGGAGGATCTCCACCACGCCGGATCCGACGGTCCCGAGGCCAACGAGGCCGACTCTCACTGTGCGCATGACGTCCTCCCGTGTCACGACCGGGCACCCATTGTATCCGAGGAGCGCGGGCCGTCGCAGGCGCCAGGGCCGGCGGCCTCCGGCCGGCGGGCCGGCGCGAGCACGCCGAGGAGCGCCGGCGGCGACAAGGGGCCGAGCGCCTCAGCCGATCTCGGTCCGCATGAGGTCGTCGTAGGTCTCGCGGCGCACTACGAAGCGCCACTCCCCGTCGCGCACGAACACCACTGCCGGGCGGACGTTCTTGTTGTAGTTGGACGCCATGGACTGGCAGTAGGCGCCGGTGGAACACACGCACACGACGTCGCCCACCTCCGGGCGCTGCAACGGGGCGTCGCGCACGACGATGTCGCCGCTCTCGCAGTGCTTCCCGGCGATGGTGGCGACCATCTCGCGCGGCTCGTCCGCCTTGTTCGCGATCAGCGCCTCGTAATGCGCGTCGTACAGCGCGGTGCGGATGTTGTCGTTCATGCCGCCGTCGACCGCGACGTACGTGCGGATCCCCGGGATCTCCTTGACCGTGCCGATCGTGTACAGCGTCAGTCCCGCGTTGGCCACGACGGAGCGGCCCGGCTCCACGGCCATCCTCGGCACCTCCAGCCCGTGGCGCTCGCACTCCTCCTTGATGCCGTCCACGACCACCTTGCCGAAGTCCTTGATCGTGGAGGGCTCGTCGGGGGCGCCGTAGGCCACGCCCAGCCCGCCGCCCACGTCCAGCATTCGCACGGGCTCGCCCGCCTCGTCGCGGATCCCGCGCATGAAGCCGACCATCACCTCGATGGCCTTGGCGAAGCTGTGCAGGGCGTAGATCTGGCTGCCGATGTGCATGTGCAGGCCGTCGAAGACGATCCCCGGCGCCTCCACCGCGCGCTTCACCGCCTCCATGGCGAGACCCTGGTTCAGCCCGAAGCCGAACTTGGAGTCCTCGGCGCCGGTGACGACGAACTCGTGGGTGTCCGCGGCGATCCCCGGTGTGACGCGGATGAGCACCTTCTGCTCGACGCCGCGCCCGGCGGCCATCGCCGAGAGCCGCCCCAGCTCGTCGAAGTTGTCGACCACCACGCGCCCCACGCCCGCGTCCAGGCACTCGGCTATCTCGGCGGGGGTCTTGTTGTTGCCGTGGACCTGCACGCGCTCCATCGGGAAGCCGGCCCGGCGCGCGTAGGCGAGCTCGCCGCCGGATGCGCACAGCAGCGAGCACTCCTCCTCATCCACGAGCCGTACCATGGCCAGCGACAGGAACGCCTTGCCCGCGTAGACGACGTCCACGTGCGGCCAGTGGTACCGCGTCCAGCGCACGTAGTCGCGCAGCTGGCGGCGGATGTGCTCCTCGTCCATCACGTACAGCGCCGTTCCCGCCTCGCGCGCGAGCGCCACCATATCGACACCCCCGACGTGCAACCGCCCTTCGACGATCCGCGCCGTCATCGGCAGGACGTGGCGAAGGTCGGAGGTGCGCTGCTCGTCGGTGGGCTCGAGGGGGGCCGGGGGCATCGCGTCGGCCATGGGGCTCCTCGGTGCTAGGCGCGGTCGGGGTGTGAAGAGGATACCGGCCGAGGAGGAGGCGGGCAATCGCGGCAGCCGGCGCGCCCCTACATCCGTTGCGGGGCACTCACGCCCAGCAGCGCCAATGCGCGCTCGAGCACGAGGCGCGTGGCATCGACGGCGTACAGCCGGGCGCCGGTGAGCGCCTCGTCGTCCGAGACGACGCGACAGAGCGTGTAGAACTGGTGGAAGACGGCGGCGAGATCCTCGGCGTAGCGCGTCAGGCGGTGCGGGGTGAGGTCCTCGGCGGCGCGTTCGACGACCTCCGGGAACTCGGCGAGCCTGCGCATCAGCGCGAGCTCGGGCTCGGAGTCGAGCAGCTCCAGCGGCGGCTCGGCGGGTATGCGTTCAGCGGCGGCCTCCGAAGCGTCGATCGCCGCGTCTGTGGGGTGACCGGCCGCCTTGCGCAGGATCGAGCAGATGCGGGCGTGCGCGTACTGCACGTAGTACACCGGGTTGTCGGCCGACTGCTCCTTGGCCAGCGCGATGTCGAAGTCCACCGGCTGGTCGGTGGAGCGGCGCAGGAACCAATAGCGTGCGGCGTCGGCGCCCACCTCGTCGAGCAGCTCCTCGAACGTCACCATCTCGCCGGTGCGCTTGGACATCCGCACCGCCTCCCCCGCCCGGAAGAGGTTCACGAGCTGCCCGATGACCAGGGTGAGCCGCCCGGGGAACCCGAGCGCGGCGACGGCGGCCTCCATGCGCTTCACGTACCCGTGGTGGTCGGCGCCCCACAGGTCGACGACCCGGTCGAACCCCCTGTCGTGGAACTTGTCCCAGTGGTAGGCGACGTCGGCGGCGAAGTACGTGTAGCTGCCGTCGGCCTTGCGCAGCACGCGGTCCTTGTCGTCGCCGAAGGCCGCCGAGCGGAACCAGGTCGCGCCCTCGTGCTCGTAGACGTGGCCGTTCTCGCGAAGCCTCTCGATGGCGAGCTCGATCCCGGTGCGGCCGTCCTCTCCCGGCGCGTACAGCGTGCGCTCGGAGAACCAGACGTCGAAGTCGACGCCCATCGCGTGCAGCACGCGCTTCAGGTGCTCGAGCACCTGCGCGTAGGCCTTCTCGCGGAAGTGCGCCTCTCGCTCCTCGGCCGGGGCGTCCACCCACGCGTCGCCCTCCTGCGCGCGGATCTCCTCGGCGATCCCGGTGATGTAGGCGCCCTGGTACCACTCCGGCTCGAAGGCGGCCTCGCGCCCGGCGAGCTGCATGTAGCGCGCCGCGACGGACTTGCCGAAGACCTCCATCTGCACGCCGGCGTCGTTCACGTAGAACTCGCGCTGCACGTCGTGCCCCGTGAACTCGAGGAGCCGCGCCATGCTGTCGCCCAACGCGGCCCACCGCCCATGCCCGACGTGCATCGGCCCCACGGGGTTGGCGGAGACGAACTCGACCTGCACGCGCGCGCCGCGCCCCGTCCGCAGCCCCCCGAAGCCCGAATCACCCCCGCGGGCGGCGACGAGCACGCGCTGCAGCGCGGCGGCGGACAGGCGCACGTTGATGAAGCCCGGGCCGGCGACCTCGACCGCGGCCACGTCCGGGTGACCCGCCATCCGCGCGGCGATCGCCTCGGCCAGCGCTCGGGGCGCGAGACCTGCCGCCTTGGCGGACCGAAGCGCCACGTTGGTCGCCCAGTCGCCGTGGCTCGGGTCGCGGGGCCGCTCGACCTCGACGGGCGGCGGCTCCGGCAGCGCCACCTCTCCGTCGGCGACGGCGGCGGCCAGGGCGTCGGAGACGAGCGAGGCGACGAGGTCCTTCACGGCGAGGCGCTCCCAAGGGGTCGCGTGCGGCAGCGGGACGGGGCGTGTGAGCACTCAGGATAGCGCGAGGACCGGGTCGCGTGAAAGGGACGCCGCAAGGCGCCGCAGAAGGAACGGCGGGCCATCCGGCCCGCCGTTCCCCGAGTCGCGAGCGGACGGCCTAGAAGATCTCCTCCCAGAAGGCCGGGAACGTGAGGATGTCCACGACCGCCATCACCACCTCGGACATGGTGGCCTCGCCGCCGTAGACGTACGTCTTCGTCTGGGGCTGTCCGACGGCATCCAGGTAGCCGACGTAGGCGGTCAGCGCGGCATCGCTCTCGTCGAGCAGGACGAGGGGGCAGCCGGCGAGGCCGGCCGCGATGCCTCCGGCGAGGGCGTCGGGGAACTTGAGACCGGAGGCCACGCCCGATTGCGCCGGGTACAGCGCCCACAGGTCGTTCGGGTTCGCCGGCGTTCCCACCCGCCCCCCGTTGTAGGCTCCGCTGATGGTCGTCGCCCACTTCGCGAACGAGGCCGACGTCTGATACCGGTTCTTGCCCCCGATGCGCCTGACGTGGCTCGTGCCGTTGAGCAGCTTCGTGAGGCGCGTATGCACCGCCTTGGAGACCGCGGGCTCCCCGCCGACGACGATCACGTCGGTGATGCCGAGGTCCTTGATCGCCCCCTCCGCGGCAGTCGAGAGCGCGTCCGGACGGGTCAGCAGCACCGGCGCGCCGTTGTAGGCAGCCATCGGCGAGGCCGACAGCGCGTCGGGGAAGTTGACCCCGCTGGCGACGAACGCCGTCCTCGGGCCGCCGCCGGCGAGCTGGTAGGCCTTCTTCGCGATCTCGCGCGCGGTCGCGTAGCGGTCCCTGCCGGCCACGCGGACCGCCCTCACGTTCGGGATACCATCGATCCTGTTGAACACCGCGCGGCTGAGCGCGGGGGTCCCGCCGAGCACGTAGACGGTGGAGACGCCCAGCCGCTTGATCTCCGCCTCCACCGAGCCCTCCAGGGAGTTCGGGCCGGTGAGGAGGAGCGGCCCGCCCACGGCGCCGGCGAGGGTGCTGCCGGCCAGCGCGTCCGGGAAGTCGAGTCCGTTGGCCACCACGCACGCGCCGCCTTTGAGCGCGCCCTTGGCGAACATCTCGCGGCTGATCGCCGTCGACGTCCGGTACCGGTCGGGGCCGGCCAGCCTGAGCGCGGTGCCGGCCTTCAGCCTCAGCTCGTAGGCGCCGGCGCCGCCGCCCGCGAAGCCGCCGCCGCCGGGCCCCTGGTAGTACGGACGCACGCGGATGTAGTAGCGCCCCGGAGCCGATCCGGACGAGAACATCACGGCGGCGCTCGCACCCCTGCCTGCGAACCAGCTGTCGCGCATGCCCCACGCGATCGAGTTGGGATCCGGCGCCGTCACATCGGAGAGCTCGCCGTCGAAGGACGGCAGCTCCGCGTAAGGCGTGAGTACGGGGTCACCCGGGCCGAACACCTCTATCACGGGATCGACGTCCGGCGTCTTGCCCACCGCCTCGATCAGCAGCGAGAAGGGGAACTCCCTGTCCGAGGCCTTGAAGTCGAACTTGAGCCAGTCCTCGTCGGCGCCGTCGGCATCCGCCTTGTCGAGGGTGTGGCTCTCCACGTACGCGACCCCGGGCAGCTCGAGCGACATGAACTTGCTGGTGATGTTGCGGACGCCCGCGGCGTTCCAGGTGTCGTCACCGGCGGCCTCATAGGCGTCCTCCGGAGCGGAGAAGGCCTGGGCCGCCGGCCCGGCTGCCACGGGGAGAGGCTCGGCGACCGGCTTGGCCGTGAGGGAACCGCGAGCCGTGAGCGCCCCCGCCCACGACCCGGGCGTCTGCCAGGCCGCGAACGCGACGAGCGGTTGCGCGGCCAGCGCGAGAGCGACAGCGACGATCAACACGCGCCTGACGATGGACGGTCCGTTCATGCGTGACCTCCTGATCCGCCTGCGGCACGTCCGTCGTTCGCGCCGACTACGGTCCCATGATGCCAGCGCGGACACGGCAAGGAAAGGGTTGACAGGCGGTGGTCGGGCGACCACGCCTCGGACAGGGCGCCTCAGCGGTGGTACGGCTCGCCCCGGACGATACGGAACGCGCGGTAGAGCTGCTCGAGCAGGACGACGCGGGCCATCTGGTGCGGCAGGGTCATCGGCGAGAGCGACAGGCGCTCCTCCGCCCGGGCGAGCACCTCGGGAGCGAGGCCGGCGGCCCCGCCGAGCACGAAGGCGACCTCGGGCCGGCCCGTGCCCATCCGCTCCTCCAGCCACGCCGCGAGCCCCTCCGAGGACAGGGCGCGCCCGCCGATGTCCAGCGCGACCACGCTCGAGGCCGGCGGCAGCGCCCGCAGCACCGCATCGCCCTCGGCGCGCACGCCTCGCGCCTCATCCCGGGACAGGTCGGCGTCGGGCACGTCGACGACGCGGACGTCGGCGTAGGGGCGCATGCGCTTCAGGTACTCCTCGGCGGCCTCGCGCCACCAGCGCTCTTTGAGCTTCCCGACGGCGACTACCGTGAGGCGCAACCTCCTACCGCCCGCCGGCGTCCGAGCCCAGCGTCACTTCCAGCGTGCGCCGCCTCTCGCCGCGGACGACCTCGACCTCGACGGTCTCCCCGACGGCGTGCGCGCGCACCGCGCCGAAGACGTCCTCCACGCCCTCGATCCCGCGGTCCGCGATGCGCACGATGATGTCGCCGCGCTCGATGCCGCCCTCCTCGGCGGGCGAGCCCGGCGTCACGAGCTGCACGAGCGCGCCGGAGGTCACGGGCAACCCGAACTGCCGGGCGAGGTTCGCATCCACGCTGACGGTGGAGACGCCCATGAACGGATGGGTGGCCCGGCCGGTCTCTATGAGCTGGTCGGCGACGTTGCGCGCGAAGTCGATCGGGATCGCGAACCCGATACCGGCGGACTGCGCCACGCGGGCCTGGATGAGCGTGTTGATGCCGATGACGCGGCCCTGCTCGTCCGCCAGGGCCCCGCCGGAGTTGCCGGGGTTGATCGCGGCGTCGGTCTGGATGAGGTTCGTGTAGGTCGCTATCCCGCCTGCGTCCTCGGAGAAGCTCGAGCGGCCCAGCGCGGAGATGATGCCCGCGGTCACCGAGCGCTCCAGCCCGAACGGGCTACCGACCGCCACGACCGGCTGGCCGACCTGCAGCTTGGCCGACTCCCCGAACTCGGCGGGCAGGAGGTCGTCGCGTTCGACCTTGAGCACCGCGAGGTCCGTGGAGGGATCCCTGCCCACGACCTCGGCATCCACGTCGTCCACGCCGATCTTCACCTTCACGCGGTCCGCGCCCTCCACCACATGGTTGTTGGTCAGCACGTAGCCGTCCTCGCGGATCACCACGCCGCTGCCGTTGCCGACCTCATGGAACTCGGTGCGGCCCGTGAACGGGTCGAGCCTGCCGCGCTCGACGATGATGTTGACCACCGAGGGGGTCACCTTGGCCGCGACGGCCACCACGGAAGGGACCGGCCCGCTGGTCTCGATGCTCACCGGCACCGCCATCCCGGCAGGCCGCTCGAAACGCACGAGCGGCGTGCCGCCCGGCGCGAGGCCGAGCGCCCAGACCAGGGCGGCCGCGACCACGACCCCGCCCGCCACGCCGCCCGCCGCCGCCGCGACCGCCACGGCGGCGCCCGAGTAGCGCCTCACCGTGGCGGGCTCCTCACAGGGTCCCTGGTCGGTCTCGGTGTAGTCGCAGACCGGCAGCGGCCCTTCGGGTACGCGGCGGCCGGAGCCTGCCGTGGAGGACGGCAGGGTGGAGCGCTCCTCGGCGGGGAACTCCCGCGGGACGCCCGGGGTATCGGGGTGGTCGCCGTACATCTCTCTCTCCCGCCTCGTCGATGATTCGCGGCGCGCCGCGCGCGCCGTTCGAGTTCGCACCGCAAAGTATATTCCAGCCGGTCGGGCGGGATGTGGAGAGGTGGTGTAGGCGGCGGCGGGCGGCGCCGGTCAGGCGGCGCCCAGCAGGCGCAGCAGCGGCGAGGCGAGCACGCCGGCGGCGAGCGTGACGGCCAGCATCGCCGCGAGCGCCAGGGCGGCGGGCGCCGAGGGGGCGGGCGCCCGTGCCGCCGGCCGCTCCTCGGCCGGAGCGAGGAACATCGGCGCGATGAGGCGGAAGTAGTAGCCGGCCGACACGGCGCTCGCCGACACGGCGAGGACCACGAGCCACACCCAGGCGCCGTCCAGCGCCGCGCCGAAGAGCTGCAGCTTGCCGACGAAGCCGGCGAGCGGCGGGATGCCGATGAGCGAGAGCAGGAACGCGGTCATCGCCCATGCCGCCGCCGGCCGCCGCTCCGCCAGCCCGGCGAGGTCGCGGACGTCGGTGCCTTCCTCGGCGGCGATGAGCACGACGGCCATCGAGGGCACGGCGAAGACCGCGGCATAGAACAGCGTAGCGGGGGCGCCCCGCTCGGTGCCGGCGACGATGCCCATGAGCAGGTAACCGGCGTGCCCGATCCCCGAGTACGCCATCAGGCGCCGGATGTCGCGCTGGGGGAAGGCGGCGAGGTTGCCGAGCACCATCGAGGCCGCCGCGGCCAGCGCGAGCGTCAGCGGCAGGTTCGGTACCTGCGGGGCGAGCAGGCCGAGGAGGCGCACGGCGGCTGCCATCGCCGCCACCTTCGGCACGGTAGAGACGAAGGCGACCGTCTCGGCCGGGGCGCCGGCGTAGCCGTCGGGGGCCCAGAAGTGGAACGGCACGGCCGAGATCTTGGCCAGCAGACCGACCGCCACGAGAAGGGCGCCGGCCAGGCCCAGCGTCCCGCTCACGCCCCCGTCGAGGCCGGCGTAGCGGGTCGAGCCGGACACGCCGTAGAGGAACGAGAGGCCGTAGAGCATCACCAGGCTCGTGAGCAGCGAGAGCAGGAAGTACTTCAGCGCCCCCTCCAGGCCGCGCGCGTCGTCGCGCCGGTAGCCCACCAGCACGTAGGCCGGCATCGTCGCCAGCTCGACCGCGACGAAGAACGTCACGAGGTCGGTCGCGGAGGCCAGCAGCATGCCGCCGCCGGCCGACAGCAGCGCCAGCGCGGCGGCCTCGCCCGCGCGCTCGCCCGCCACGCCGCGCCCGGCGAGCCACATCAGGTACGCGGCGGTGAGCGCCGCGATCGCCGCGCGAACGAACGCGGCGGCGCCGTCGAGCGCGAGCGTGCCGGAGAGCAGGCTTCCGGCGCCGCCGGTGTTCGCCGCGAGCACCGCGGAGAGCGCAGCCGCCGCCGCACCGCCTCCCGCCGCGGTGCGCGCGCCGCCGGGCAGCAGCCCGGCGAAGAGCGCGGCGAGCGCGGCAGCGAGGACGAGCGCCTCGGGGATGAGGGCGGCGTACCCGGTCATCCGCCGGCCCCCTCGGCGGCCAGCAGCGCGCGCACGGCCGGGTCGACGAAGCGCAGCAGGCTCGACCAGTGCACGCCGACGAGCACCGTGAGCGCTACCAGCGGCGCCAGAAGGCCGACCTCGGCGCTGCTCAGGTCCGCGATGCCGGAGACCTTGTCGGTGGGCGGCCCCAGCACCGCACGCTGCACCAGCAGGAGCATGTACGCGGCGGCGAGCACGACGCCCGCGGCGGCCGCGACGACGAAGCCGCGCCACAACGGCGACTGCCACGCGCCCACCAGCGTCAGGAACTCGCCGACGAAACCGGACAGTCCGGGCAGGCCCAGCGACGCGAACGAGGCGAACGCGAGCATCCCCCCGGCGACCGGCGCGCTCCGGGACAGCCCGCCCACCTCGGTGAGGACGCCGGTCCTCGTGCGGTCGTACACCATGCCGACCAGCAGGAAGAGCATGCCGGTCACCACGCCGTGCGAGAACATCATCGCCACGGCCCCGTCGAGGCCGGCCACTGTGCCGGCCGCGATCCCGAGCATCACGAAGCCCATGTGCGACACCGAGGAGTACGCGACCAGCTTCTTCATGTCGGTCTGCGCGAAGGCCACGGCCGCCCCGTAGACGATCGAGACCGCGGCCAGGGCGGCGATCGCCGGCGACCAGGCGGCGGAGGCGTCGGGCAGGATCGGCAGCGACACGCGGATGAAGCCGTAGGCGCCCATCTTGAGCAGGACGCCGGCGAGCAGCACGGAGCCGGCCGTCGGCGCCTCGACGTGCGCGTCGGGCAGCCAGGTGTGCAGAGGGAAGACCGGCACCTTCACGGCGAAGCCGAGGAACAGCGCGGCGAAGACCCATCCCTGGAAGCCCCGCGGCAGGGTGGATCCGGCGAGCGCGACCATGTCGAAGGTCCCGCCGACCGGGTGCAGGTACAGCGCCAGGATGCCGACGAGCATGAGCACGCTGCCGGCGAGGGTGTACAGGAAGAACTTGACCGCGGCGTACTGCCTCCTCGGCCCGCCCCACACGGCGATGATGAAGTACATCGGGACCAGCACGAGCTCCCAGAACACGTAGAACAGCACCAGGTCCAGGGCGGCGAACACGCCGTTCATCCCGACCGCTAGCAGCATCAGCATCGCGAACCACGTCTTGGGCTTCGGCTCCGTCCTCCAGGAGACCAGCACCACCAGCAGCGTGAGCAGCGCCGAGAGGAAGATCAGCGGCGCCGAGATGCCGTCCACACCGAGGTGGTAGCGGATCCCGGCCTGCGGCACCCATGCCACGTCCTCCACGAACCGGAACGAGTCGGCGTACGCGGCGCCGGCCGGGGGCCTCGAGCTCGCGAGCATCCAAGCGGCCAGCGCCAGGTCGGTCGCCGAGGCTGCCAGCGCGATCCGGCGGGCGGCGGCCGGCCGGGCGGCGGGCAGCAGCGCGATCACGGCCGCGGCGGCCAGCGGCAGGAAGACGATCGCCGTCAGCAACGGGAACATCCCGGTGTCACGCTCCTCTCAGGAGCACGAGGGCCATGAGCGCCAGCAGACCCCCGACGACGGCGCGCTGGTAGGTCTGGACGCGGCCGACCTGGACGCGCCGGAGCGCGGAGCCTGCCGCCTTCACGCCGGTCGCCAGGCCGTTCACCGCGCCGTCCACGACCCCCGCGTCGATCAGTCGGCTCGCCTGGGCGATCACCCCCCACGTGGTGCCGACGGCGTCCACGACCCGGTCGATCCCTCGGCGGTCGAACAGCGCGAGGCGCGTCGCGGCCCCCGCGTAGGGGCGCACGACGGCGCGCTCGTAGGCGAGGTCGAAGTAGAGCCTCATCGCGAGCGCGTCGTACGCGAATCCCGCGCGCCGCTTGAGAGCCTCCGTGTCGAGCTTCGCCCGAGGCCCGAACGCGCGCCGTCCCGCCGCAAGGCCGGCGACCGCGACCGCGGTGGAGACCGCGGCGAGCGCGACCTCGGGCCGGCGGGCCTCGTACCCGAGGAAGGCCGCGAACGCCGCGCTCCAGACGCCGATGAACGTGGTGACCAACGCGAGCGCGACCATCGGCGCGACCATCCCCGCACGGCCCTCCCGCGCTTCGGGCGTCCGGCACCGGCCCGCGAACACGCGGTACCACAGCCGCGCCACGTACAGAGCGGTCACGAACGCGGCCAGCAGCGCCACCGCGAAGGCCACGTAGTGACGCTCGGCGAGCAGCACCGCGAGGATCCCGTCCTTGCTCCAGAAGCCCGAGAAGGGAGGCACGCCGGCCAGGGCGAGCGCGCCGACGGCGAACGTCGTCGCGGTCCACGGCATGCGGCGGCCCAGCCCGCCCATCTCGCGCAGGTCCTGGCTGCGCGCGGCTTGGATGGCCACGCCGGCGCCGAGGAAGAGCAGGGACTTGAAGAACGCGTGGGTGACCAGGTGGAACAGCCCCGCGGCGAGCCCGCCGGCACCTAGCGCGACGAACACGTGGCCGAGTTGGCTGACGGTGGAGTACGCGAGTACCTTCTTGACGTCGTGCTGCACCAGGGCGAGCAGACCCCCGGCCAGGGCGGTGAGCGCGCCGAGGACCGACGCCGCGGCGAGCGCCGCGCCACCGGCCTCGAAGACCGGCAGCGCGCGGGCCATCAGGTAGCCGCCGGCGGCGACCATCGTAGCGGCGTGGATGAGCGCGGAGGCGGGAGTGGGGCCGGCCATCGCGTCGGGGAGCCACACGTGCAGCGGGACCTGCGCCGACTTGCCTATCGCCCCCGCGAGCAGCAGCAGCGCCACGAGCGTCGCGGCTCCCGGGGACCACGAGCCCGCGGACCGGAAGACCTCGCGGAACCCGAACGACCCGGCCTGCGCGTACATCACGACGAGACCGAGCATGAAGGCGGCATCACCCACCCGGGTCGTCAGGAACGCCTTGAGCGCGGCGCGGCGCGGAGCGTCCTCGGCGTGCCAGAAGCCGATGAGCAGGTAGGAGCACAGCCCCATCACCTCCCACGCGACGAACAGCAGCAGGAACGAGTCCGCGAGGACCAGCGCGAGCATCGCGGCGGTGAACAGCGACAGCACCGCGAAGAACCAGCCGCGCCGCTCGTCGCGGCGCATGTAGCCCAGCGAGTACACCTGCACGGCCAGGGCGACGAACGCCACGACCACCGCCAGGACCGCGGCGACCGCGTCCAGAGCGAGCCCGAGGGAGAGCGGGCGGCCGTCCAGCACTGCGAACCGCCAGGAGACGCGGTAGAGCGCCTCGGCGGCGCCGGCGGGGGCTCCCGTCGCCGCGCCGGCGGCTCCCGCGTCTCGCCACACGGCCGCGGCCCCCGTCAGCGAGAGCACGAGCGAGGCGGCCGTCGCGAGCACCGGCAGCGCGAGGAAGCGGTCGCGGACGGTCCTCGGCGCCGGCAGCAGGACGAGGAAGGCCAGCAGCGGCAGCCCCGGTATGGCGAGCAGCGCGGCCATCCGCTAGCCCTTCAGCCGGTCGAGAGTATCGAGCTCCACCGAGCGCGTCCGGCGGTACAGCGCGAGCACGAGCGCGAGCCCCAGCCCTATCTCGGCGGCCGAGACCACCATCGCGAAGACCGCGAAGACCTGGCCGGTCATCGCCTCCGGCGTCACGAATCGCGAGATGGCGACGAGGTTGACGTTCACAGCCACCGCCATCAGCTCGAGCGACATCAGGACCATGACCGCCGAGCGCTTGGAGATCGCGCCGTAGAGCCCGAGCGAGAACAGCACCGCGGCCAGGCCGAGGAAGGAAGGCAGGCCGGCGCTCATCGCCGACCGCCTCCCGACCACCACACGGCGCCCACCAGCGCCACGAGCAGCACGAGCGAGGCGAGCTCGAAGGGCAGGACCCACTCGGTGAAGAGCACGCGGCCGAGACCCGCCACGCCCGGCGCAACGGGGGGCATCTCGGCGGTCGGCGGCACGAACCTCGTCACCGACAGGTACAGCAGCCCGCCGAAGCCGACGGCGAGCGCCGCCGCGGCCGGGGAGGCGTCCAGCGGCCTGACCGCGTCCTCGCGCCGGCGCAGGGTGAGCATGATGACGAAGAGCAGGAGCACCGAGACCGCGCCGGCGTACACGAGGACCTGCGCCATGGCGAGGAACTCGGCGGACAGCAGCAGGAACAGGCCCGCCGTGGCGAGCATCGCCCCCAACAGCCAGAACGCGGCGTGCATGACGTTGCGCGAGGCGAGCATACCCACGGCACCGCCGACGGCGGCCAGCGCCAGGAGCGCGAAGGGAACGAGCGCCACCGTGTCGCTCATCGCCCCGGCTCCCCCTCCTCCGGGCACGGCACAGGGTCGCACTCCTGGCCGTGCGGCACGGCGCCGTCGGTCTTGGGCCGCTCCTGAGGCGCCGGCAGTCCCGCCGCAGGCGCTCCGGGCGCGGCGGCCCGCGGCGCCACCACTGCGGCGGCGCGACGGGCGGGGGCGGCCTCCACGTCGCGCAGCAGCGTGCGCAGCATCTCCTCGGGAAGGCTCACGGCGAGCTCGTACTCGTGGCTCATCGCCAGCGCGTCGAACGGGCAGGCCTCCACGCACAGTCCGCACAGCATGCAGGCGCCGGTCTCGTACGTGTACGCGTCGATGCGCTTGGAGGCGTCCTCGCGCGTCGTCACGTCCAGCGCGAGCACGCCGTCGGGACAGGCGCGCACGCAGTTGGTGCACGCGGTGCACTTGGGCCGGCCGTCCTCGTCGTACTTGGGCGCCACCGCCCATCGTGCGCGCCGCGGGAGCTCGACGGTCTCGTCGGGGTAGGCCACGGTGATCGGGCCGCGCAGCAGGTTGCGCATCGTGACGCGCATGCTCTCGAGGATGCCGAGGCCCCACATCGCCTATCCCGACCCCTCGAAGAGCTTCACGGCGACGCCGACCACGAGCACCCAGGCCAGCGAGGCGGGGATCAGCCCCTTCCAGCCCAACGTCAGCAGCTGGTCGATGCGGATGCGCGGCAGCGTCCCGCGGATCCACATCAGCACGAATACGCCGAGGTACGTCTTGAGCAGGAAGACCACGACCGGCGGCACCAGCCCGGACCCGCCGAGCCACCCGCCGAAGAACAGCGTGACGGCCAGCGCCGAGACGATGAAGCTGTTGGAGAACTCGGCGAGGAACATCAGCGCGAACCTCATCCCGGAGTACTCGTTGGCGAACCCCGCGACCAGCTCGCTCTCCGCCTCGGACATGTCGAACGGCGTCTGGTTGAGCTCGGCGAGCGAGGCGATGAGGAAGAGCACGAAGCCGGGCAGCTGCGCGAAGACGAACCACCGCGGCAGGAACCCCAGCCACGTGCCCTGCTGGCTCGCCACGATCTCGGTCAGGTTCATCGAGCCGGCGGCCATCACGACGCCAAGCGCGGCCAGCAGCAGCGGCACCTCGTAGGCGATCTGCTGCGCGGTCGCCCGCACGCCGCCGATCAGCGACCACTTGGAGTTGGACGCCCAGCCGGCCATCAGGACGCCGACGGGCACGATCGAGAGCACGGCGAACGCGTAGAACACGCCGGTGTCGAGGTCGCTGAAGCGCAGCCCGGGACCGAACACGAGAGCGAGGTACGCCATGAACGACGGCGTGAACACGACCACCGGCGCGAGCCGGAAGAGCCACGCGTCCGCCGCCGCCGGCTCGACGTCCTCCTTCGTGAGCAGCTTCAGCACGTCGGCGGTCGTCTGCAGCAAGCCGCGCGGGCCCACCCTCGTCGGCCCCAACCGCAGATGCAGGTGCCCGAGGACCTTGCGCAGCATGTAGATGAGCACCACGCCGTTGAGCAGCATCAGTGAGAGGGCGGCGAGCGCGCGGAGCGCCGCGACGGCGAGCGGGCTCATCGGTCGATCTCCCCGAGCACGATGTCGAGCGAGCCGATGACCGCTACGGCGTCGGCGATCTTGCAGCCCGGCAGCAGCTCGTCGATGACCGCCAGGTTGAAGTAGGCCGGCGAGCGCAAGCGCAGGCGCGACGGCCTGTCGGAGCCGTCGGCGCAGAGGTGCGCGCCGAGCTCCCCGCGCGGCGACTCGACGGCGGAGTAGACCTCCCCGGCCGGCGGACGCAGCACCTTCGGCCCCTTGGCCATGTGCGCGCCCTCGGGCATGCCCTCGATCGTCTGCGAGATCATCGCGAGGCTCTGGCGCATCTCCTCGACGCGCACCGCGTAGCGGTCCCAGGTGTCGCCCACCGTGCCGACGGGCACGTCGAAGTCGAGCTCCGGGTACGCCGCGTACGGCCGCTCCTTGCGTACGTCCCAGCCCAGCCCGGTCGCTCGCAGGCAGGCGCCGGACATCCCGAAGGACACCGCCGTCTCGCGCGGGATCACCCCGACGCCGCGAGTGCGCGCCACGAAGATCTCGTTGCCTCCCAGCAGGTCCTCGAACTCGCCCAGGTGGGTGGGGAGGGAGCGCAGGAAGGCGCGGATGGCCGGCTCGGCCTCGGGCGGCAGGTCCGCGACGACGCCACCAGGCCGCACGTAGTTGAACATCATGCGCGCGCCGGTGACGGCCTCGAGGACGTCGAGCAGCGTCTCGCGGTCGCGCAGCGCGTACAGGAACGGCGCCATGGCGCCGACGTCGAGCCCGAAGGTCCCCAGCCACAGCAGGTGGCTCGAGACCCGGTTGATCTCCCCGAGGAGAGATCGCAGCCAGTGCGCCTTGGGCGGCACCTCGATGCCGGCGAGCTCCTCGGCCGCCTGCGCGAAGGCCAGCTCGCCGTGGATGCCGCTCAGGTAGTCGGCCCGGTCCATGAGGGTCGCCACCTGATGGTAGCGGCGGTACTCGGAGAGCTTCTCGACGCCCCGGTGCAGGTAGCCCAGGCTCGCCTCCGCCGCGACGATCTCCTCACCATCGAGCTCGAGCAGGACGTGCAGCACGCCGTGGGTCGAGGGGTGTTGCGGACCCATGTTCACCACGAGGTGCTCGGTGGCGAGCTCGTCCACCCCGCGCGGCACCCGGCGCAGCCCGCGCGGCAGCACCGCGGCGCCGTGCTCCCCCTCGCGCTCGTCCACCTACTCCTCACCGTCCCTCACGCCCGGCCGCGCCACCTGCGCCCGCGTGCGTATCGGCGTGGACTTGCGCAGGAGGAACGGTCCGGACTCGTCGCTGGTGAGGAGCCGTTTGGGGTTGGGGTGCCCCCTGAAGGTCAGCCCGAAGAGCTCCGCGGCCTCGCGCTCGGGATACAGGGCGGCGGCGTACACCGTCCACACCGACGGCACCTCGGCGTCGTAGGCCACCGCGGCCTTCACGAACAGCTCCTCATCGGCGGCGAAGGAGCGCAGGTGCCAGGTGAGCTCGAGCCCGTCGCCGGTGTCGGCGCCGAGCAGGTCGGCCAGCATGACGTAGTCGGCTTCCGCGAGAGCGCGGATGGCTCGCAGCGCGTCGCCGGCGTCGATGCGCAGTACCGTTCCCAACCACCCCTCGTCGCCGATCGAGTAGCAGTCGAGACCGGCGGAGGTGAGCTGGCGGCTAAGAGCTGCGGCGTCGGGCAAGGCGCTCCTCCGTCCGATCGCGGATCAGCTCCTGCAGGCGCATGAAGCCGTACTGCAGGGCCTCCGGACGCGGCGGGCACCCCGGCACATAGACGTCGACCGGGACGACCGCGTCCACTCCCAGCACCACGTTCGGGTACTCCCGGAACGGCCCGCCCGTCGAGGCGCAGGCGCCCATCGCGACGACCCACTTGGGCTCGGGCATCTGCTCGTAGAGGCGGCGCAGGGAATGCGCCATCTTCGTGTTCACCGTGCCGGCGACGATCATGACGTCGGACTGCCGGGGGCTGCCGCGGTGGAAGATGCCGAAGCGGTCGAAGTCGAACCGGGGACCTCCGGCGTGCATCATCTCGATCGCGCAGCAGGCGATCCCGAACATCAGGTACCAGAGGCTGTTGCGCCGCGCCCAGTCGAAGAGCTGCTCGCTCCGGATGAACAGCGCGCCGTGCTCGCCCGTGAGGCGGTCTAGCGCCACTCCAGCGCCCCCTCCCGCCACGCGTACGCGAGCCCGAGCGCGAGGATGCCGACGAAGACGGCCATCTCGATGAGCACGAAGATGCCGAGGCTACCGAAGGCGACCGCCCACGGGTAGAGGAAGACCACCTCGATGTCGAAGATCACGAACAGCAGCGCGTACACGTAGTAGCCGATGCGGAACTGCACCCACGGCGGGCCGACCGGCTCGCTGCCGCACTCGTAGGGCGTGAGCTTCGCCGCGCTCGGCTCTCGAGGCTGCAGCAGCCGCGACACCGCGAGCGTGGTCGCCACGAACGCCGCACCCGCCAGCACGAAGACCGCTATCGAGAGGTGGTCGGCAGTCATCCCGTCAGACGCTCCTCGCCGCTCCGGCGCTCTTCCCCTCCGGCGTCAGGATACTTCAGCGGCGTAGAGGTCGTCCGGCGTCACCAAGTGCAGCTAGTCCAAGATGAACACTCCTTGGCCGATGAGGAACAGCGCCATGATCACGACCGCTATGGCAGCCAAGACGACGAGTACGACCTTGAGTGTCTTGCTCACGGCGGCGTCCTCTCCTCTAGCTCACATACTTACTCTGGAAGTGGGCGGCGGCGAGACTGGCCGCAACGGCGGCCAAGGCAACGGCAGCAATGAGCCCGTACGCGAGAGGCACCGGTATCGGACGCGGCGCCACCAGCTGGAACACGCCGCTGAAAGCGAACACATCGTGTCCGATCACCGAAGCGAGGTTCTTTGGATCGTACTTCCCGACCACCGGGATGAAGACATTGTAGGCCACCACCAGCGTCAACGGGACATAGGGACTCCGTACCACGGTTCCCAGGGCGTAGCCCACAGTCATGAAGAGCACGCCCAGAACGACGGCAACCCCGCTCTGCGCGGCTAGCGCCGACACGCCGGGCAGCGCAGCGGTATCCACGGCAGCAAGCGAGACCGACCCAGGAGGCAGCGATACTCCGTAGGCGTGGACCGGCCGCCCCACGAGCAACGTCAAGAGGAGCACGAGTCCGACTGAGCCGATGACGGCCAGCGCGCCCACCGAGAGCTTCGTGAGGGCGACTACCTTCCAGTCGTTGCGCACCGCTTTGACTTTGACCGTCTTATTGACGAAGTCCTGCGTTGCCAGGAACACGCCCCAGGCGCCGAACAGCAGCGGCCCGCCGAGAAAGGCGACCGAGGCGAGCCCGTTCGAGGCGACGTTCCCGGGAGCAAGCGCCCGGACGCTTCGGGTCAACTCCTCGTACGCGTACCGGATGGGGTTGTCCACTTCGACCACGGTCGTGCCGTTCTCCTCGGTCTCGGTGACGTTCAGATCCTCCTCGAGCGCTGCATCGACGTCGATCCCCTCGGCGGTCAGCTCGTTCCGTATGGACGAGTACTCGAGAGACGCCGCGCGAGCGCGGGTCACGTTGCTGTACGCGCCAACCCCGACGAGCAGTATCACGAGGCCTGTCAGCGCGTAGACGGCCTTGGAGTAGAAGACGTACGCGACCTCGTCACGAAACATCCTTCACGGTCCTCTCGTAGAGTTGCCCCAGGGGACTCTGGGTTGGAGTCGGCTGCTCGTCCAGTTCGAACTCTCGGATCTTGCCGCCCTTGAGCACCAGCACGCGGCTCACGATCGAGGTGTAGAAGTCGAACTGATGGCCCGTCAGGAACACGGCCGACTCCCTTGCGCGCTCTCTGAACTCGCCTTTCAGGTGCTCCATGGTCTCGTAGTCGAGACCGTTCGAGACCTCGTCCATGATGAGGTACTTGGGGCGGGCGAGAAGGGCGCACGCGATCGAGAGCTTCTTGCGCTGCCCGTAGGAGTACCGGCGGACGTTCTTCCTGAGCAGATCGTCTCCCAGGTACTCGCGAGCGGCATCGCGCAGCTGCTGTGACGGCACCTTCCTCGGACAGAGAAGCTCCAGGTTCCTGTATCCGTTGAGCCCCCGGTACGATGGGGCATCGTCGAACACCACGGCGACATCGGTGGAGACCTGGCGCAGGTCGCGACCGTCGTACAGGACCTCGCCCTGGTAGCGCTCCAGGCCGAGCATCGCCTTGATCAGCGTGGTCTTGCCCGCGCCGTTCTCTCCCATCAGAAACGTGATCCCTGTCTGCGGGAGATCGAACGAGATGTCATCGAGCACCAGGCTGTGGCCATAGCGCTTGGTCAGGTTCCTCACCGACAACACGGCCGATACGCTCCTTCACCAGTCATAAGGAAGGACATGGAGTGCGGACCGGCGGTCCGCACTCCATGTCCGCTCCCCGCCGTGACCCCTAGTTGAGGCTCGACGATCCGCTGTACGCGCCGCTTCCGTAGACGTAGTGCGTATGCGTGCTCGTCTGCCAATAGACGGTCACGTCCCCCCACGGGGTGACGACGCCGGCCCCCCAGCCGAATCGCGCCTGATAGCGCCACTTGGACGAGCTGTACTTGTACAGGGTGACCCCCTGATTCCTCGCCAGGTTCGGGAAGACGTACCCGCAGGACTGGGTCGTAGACCCGTTGGTGACGCGGGTCCCGTCGTAGCTGAAGGTGGTATTCGCCTTCGTCCACAGCAGAACGCTCCCCCTGTACGTGTAGAACGACTTGGTGGCGCCGAACGCACTGGGCGCGAAGATCGCCATCACAACGGACACAGCCATCACGGTCAGCGCCATCCGGGCGCCTCGTGAATACATCCGCATCATTATGCACCTCCCTCCTCATCGGACGTATCGGACCGGCACGGTCCTCTATCGCCTGATGCTAAGAGGGAGCACCGGCTGCGCACAATCGCGAGTCAGGAACATGCATGCACACAGATGCAGAAACGTGAGAAATCGTGTACCACGGATGCGTCGTTCACTCCGCATACCTTTGCCATAGCCTCGCTGCCTCGAATCGATCCGAGACCTGGAGCTTGCGAATGATGTTGACGCAGTGATTGTCGATCGTACGCCTGCACAAGCCCAACTTGGCTGCTATCTCCTTGCTGGACATGTTGGCTGAGAGCAGGTCGAGTATCTGCTTCTCTCGTCCGGACAGGAGTGACCAATCGCGTTCGTGCATAAGCGCGCCCCCTCGGCCCGATGTCGTCACGACGATTGCTGGTGCCGCGACCGCTGACCCCCCATGTTGTCCGTCGACAACGTGCAGAAAATCCCATAGGCAGAGGGGTGTGTCAATTCCTGCCACCCCGGTGCCGACACCCCGAGACAACGGCAGGCGGGGTGCCGCGCGGACGCGAAGCGGCTCCCCCGATCCCGGGAGAGCCGCGTCAGTCTCGGTGGAGCCGACGAGGGGATTCGAACCCCTGACCCCCGCATTACGAGTGCGGTGCTCTGGCCAGCTGAGCTACGTCGGCGTATCCGCTTGTCATTCCCCGCCGGTCGAACCGCTCTGCGCGCCACCCGAGGGCCTCCGCCGCCTGCGGCGCCTGCCCGGCCGCGCCGGCTTGGCGGCCTCTCCGCCACCGTCCGCCGCCTTGGCCTCGGGCTTCGGCTTCGTCTCGGCCTTGGGCCGCTGCCCCGGCTCGCCCTTGGCCGCGGAGGCCTCGCCACCGCCCTCGCGCTTGCCGCCGCCTCCGCGGCGCCTGCGCCTCCTCGACGGAGGCTTCTCCGCCCCGCCGCCCGCCTCGGCCTTCGCCTCCCCCGTCGGAGCCGGCGCCTGCGCCGCCTCCAGCACGCCGAGCCCCGGCCTCTGGATCGCCTCGGGCGGTACCTTGCAGGGGCAGCCGGTGTCCTTGCCGCACTCCATCGAGCCCAGCGGGACGGTGAGGGACCCACCCTCGAAGAGCCGGATCGTCACCGTCTCCTTCGGGGTGTTCAACTCCACGACCTTACCCGCTCCAAGCGGGGTCTCGACCTCGGCCCCCCGCTTGGGCGCCCGCGACTTGTACTCCTTGTACGCGTCGTACTCGTAGCGCAAACAGCACATGAGTCTTCCACAGACCCCGCTTATCTTCAAGGGGTTCAGCGGCAGGTCCTGTTCCTTGGCCATGCGGATCGAGACGGGGTGGAACTCCCCGCCCAGCCGTGCGCAGCACAGCTGCTCCCCGCAGTGGCCCAGGCCCCCGACCATACGCGCCTCGTCGCGCACGCCGATCTGCCGCATGTCGATCCGGGTCTTGAACCTGGAAGCGAGCTCCTTGACCAGCTCGCGGAAGTCGACCCGCTCCTCGGCTGCGAAATAGAAGACCATCTTGGAGGAGTCGAACAGCGTCTGGACGCCGACCGGCTTCATGTCCAGCCCGTGCTTGCCCACCAGCTCCCGGAAGACCGGCATGGCCTCGGCCTCGCGCTCGCGCAACTCCTCGGCACGGGCGAGATCCTCGTCGGTGGCGATGCGCTCCACCGGCTTGAGCTCGGCGGGCAACTCGGACTCCTCGACCTCGGCGGGAGCCGAGGCGACCTCTCCGATCTCCTGCCCGCGCTCCGTCCGCACCACGACACACTGGCCCACCGCCGGCTCGGAGCCGGCGGGGTCGAACCAGAGCACCTTGGGCGCGGAGCGCAAGCGGACTCCCACTACCGTGGGCATGCGAGTACCTCCCGTACACCGAACAGCATGGCCTCGACGGCCAGCTGAGGATTCACATTATAGGCGAGACGGCGGCGGGCCTCGGCGACCTCGGATATCGCCCGCACCGCTGTGCCGGGCGCGAGCGCGGCGGCGACCTCGTCGGCGGCGTCGCGCACGTCGCGGTTCACGGCCAGCTCGCCAGCGCCTGCCGATATGGCCAAGCAATCGCGGAGCCAGCTTTCGGTGACGTTGAGCAGCTCGAGCACGCCCTCGCGCTCCTTGGCGGTGAGCTCGCGCTTGTGCCGCTCCTCCAGCGGCTTCGTCCCGCCCCTGCCGACGAACTCCCTGCGCTCCGCGAGCTCCTCGGCCTGGAACGCCTTGAGCTCGTCCAGCGGCGCCTTGACCGCCGTGAGCAGCTCGCGCGCCGAGCACAGCACGTCGTGCGCGTCCATCACCGGCAGCTCCTTGAGCACGGCCAGCAGCCGCTCGCGCGCCTCGCGCTTGGCGGGCGAGCGCAGCAGCTCGATGGCGCGGGGCGCCACCCCTCCTGCGGCGGCGAGCGCCTCACGCGCGCGGTCGAGCTCCACGCCGGCCTTCTCGGCGACCATCCGCTCCGCCACCGACGGCGGCAGCCGTTCGAAGCGGACGACCTGGCAGCGGCTGACGATCGTAGGCGACACCGCGCGGTGGTCGTGGGCGAGAAGCACGATCACGACGTCGGCCGGCGGCTCTTCCAGCGTCTTCAGGAACGCGTTCGCACTGCCCTCGTTGAAAGCGTCCGCCGCCTCGAAGACGTAGACCTTCCAGCTCGCCTGCACCGGCTTGAGGGCCACGTCGTGGATGACCTCGCGCACCTGCTCGATGACGTAGGTCGCCGCGCCCTCCGGGCGGATGACCCGGAAGTCGGGGTGGAAGCCCGCCCGGACCCGACGGCACGCCGGGCACGCGCCGCACCCGCCGTCGCCGCAGAACAGCGAGCAGGCCAGTGCTTTGGCCGCGGTCTTCTTGCCGGCGCCGGGAGGGCCGACGAACAGGTAGGCGTGAGACACCGTGCCCGCGCGCACCTCGGCTGAGAGAAGCTCGGAGGCCCGACGCTGGCCGGCGAGGTCGTCCCACACGCAGCCGCGCTTCGTCATGCGCGCCAGTCCAGCACGGGGCGAAGCACCGGCAGTGCCGCCGCCACCACCCGCCGTACCGCCGCCGCGACCTCCGCCACGCCCGGGGTTCCGTCCACGACGACGACCCGTTCCGCCTTCTCGGCCGCGATGCGGAGGAACCCCTCGCGCACGCGCTCGTGGAACGCGACGTCCTCGGCCTCCAGGCGGTCGGCTCCCTGCCCGCACGCACGCTCCAGACCGAGGACGGGGTCGACGTCCACCAGCACGGTGAGGTCCGGCACCAGTCCGCGGGAAGCGGCGGAGTTGAGCACCCGCACCTGCTCGAGGTCCAGGCCCCGGCCGTAGCCCTGGTAGGCCGTGGTCGAATCGGTGAAGCGGTCGCACACGACGTGGCGGCCCGCTGCGAGTGAAGTCTCGATCGTCTCGGCCACGAGCTGCGCGCGGCTCGCCTCGTAGAGCAGCAACTCGGCCATGGGGTCCATCCCCGCGTACGCGGGATCGAGCAGCAGATCGCGGATGTCGTCGCCGAGAGGGGTGCCGCCCGGCTCGCGCAGCGCCACGACCGGCAGGCCGCCGTCGCGCAGCCGTTGGGCCAGCAGCGCGGCCTGCGTGCTCTTGCCGGAGCCCTCGCCGCCCTCGAACGTGACGAACACGCCTCGCTCAGGCATCGCCGGCCCCCTCCGATGCGCCGCGCCACTCGGCGGCCGCCTCGGCGTACAGGTCGCGTCCGGCGGTGTCGATCGCCACGAACGCCGGGAAGCCCGCCAGCGTGACGCGCGCGAGCGCCTCGGGGCCCAGGTCCGCGTACGCGACGACCTGCAGCGCCGTCACGTGCCGGGCGAGCAGGGCCGCCGCCCCTCCGACCGCGGCGAGGTAGACGGCGCCGTGGCGGCGGCAGGCCTCGACGACCGAGGGCGAGCGCGCCCCCTTGCCGATGGTCGCGGCGACGCCCGCCTCGAGCAGCCGCGGCGTCCAACGGTCCATCCTGCGAGCCGTGGTGGGGCCGATCGCCCCCGCCGGCCGGCCCGCCGCCGGCGGAGCGGGGCCCGCGTAGAACAGCGCCTGGCCGGCCAGCCCGTAGGGCAACTCGCCGTCGCGGTCGAGCTCGGCCAGCAGCCGCTCGTGCGTGGCGTCGCGCGCGGTGTAGGCGAAACCGTCGAGTTCGACCTCGTCGCCGGCCGCCAGCGCGCCAAGCGCCTCGGCCGTCGGCGGGAGCGTGAGACGCACCAGGTCAGGCATCGGCCGGGGTCCTCCTCCCCTTCCAGTCCAGGGTGCGGTAAGCGTACACCGCCGCCCCGATCACGATGAGCGAAGCGGCCTGCAGGGCGATGCGCGCGCCCGAGAGCGGCAGGCCGCGCGCATCGAAGAAGCGGTCCGAGAGGGATGAGACCACATCGGCGACGACCGGCATCACGATCATCGAGAGCAGCAGCGCCACGCGTACGACCGACTCGAGGGCCGTGAAGACGCGGCCCCGCACGGCGTCGGCGGTCTCCTCGGCGACGTAGGTGTTGCCCGCGACCGTGACGGCGGCGACGCCGAACCCGGCGATCGCGGCGAACAGCGCGGCGACCGCGTAGACGCCCACCGAGGCGAACACGAGCATCGAGGCGCCGAACCCGGCCACGCCCCCCAGGAAGAGCAGCTGGAGCGATGCGTGCCGAGCCAGCCGGGGTACCGTCATGGCCCCCGCGACCATCCCGAACGCCATGAACACGAGCATGAAGACCATGTTCGCGGTGCCCACCTCCTGGCTGGCGAACGCCTGCCCCAGGATGGGCACCTCCCCGGTGAGGTGCGCCGAGACGTACGTGGGCACGAGCGGCACGACGGCACCGCCTCCGAAGATGCCGAGCCCCATCGTGACCAGGAAGCTGCGCAGCTCGCGGTGCTCCCCGATGAGGGTGAACGCCTCGCGGACGTCCTTGCCCACGAGCGAGAGGTCCAGGAGCGGAGCGCCGTCCGGGACGGCGGACGCCCTCACGCTGATGCTGTAGATGGCCACGGCCGAGACGACGAACGTAAGGCTGTTGAGGAAGACGCCCGCCCGGGGGCCGAGCAGCTCGGGGGCGAAGAGCCCCAGGCCCTCGGTCAGCAGCGGCACCTCCGCGGCGAGCAGCGCCCGCACGACGCGCTCGAACAGCGCCAGGATCGCGCCGGAGGCGGTGAGCCCGATCAGCATGCTCGCCTGCTGGGTCGTGTAGGACAAGCCGTTCCCGGCCGCCAGGTCCTCGGGATCGACCAGGACCGGGATGAGCGCGTTCTTGGCCGGATAGAAGAACATCGAGGCCATCTCCATGAGGAGCACGACCAGGTAGATGACCGCGAGGCTGTTCGTGACCAGCAGCCCGAAGGTGAGCACCGCGCGGACGAGGTCGCAGGCGATCATCAGGCGCCGGCGGTCGAACCTGTCCACGAACACGCCGATGACCGAGCCGAACACCAGCGCGGGGATGATCTTGGCGATCAGGATACCTGCCACCGCGAAGGCGGAGCCGCCGGAGAGCGTGGTGACGAGCGGCATGAGGAAGCCGATGACGAGCCAGTCGCCGATGCCGGAGACGAACTGGCTCACCCACAGGCGCCGGAACCGCGGGTTGCCCAGGACGGCGCGGTAGCCTCCGCCGCCCACCTTCGGCGGCGGCGAGGCCGGCAGCGTGGTAGCCCCGCCGTGAGGAGCGGGGTCGCCTTCGTAGGACTCGACCATGCCGCTCTCGTCAGAGCCGCGGGTCACCTCACGCCACCTCGAGCGTGACGGACCTGACCGCCGAGCACCCCACGTTCACCGCGACCGGGAGCGCCGCGATGTGGCAGGGCGCGCTCAGCACCGACACGCCGAGCGCGGTGCTGCGCCCCCCGAGGCCGCCGGGCCCGATACCGGTCGCGTTGACCGCGTCGAGCAGCTCGGCCTCCAGCGCCTCCGTCTCGCGCGCGTGCGGCCCTGTCGGAGACGTGCCCAGCGGCCGCAGCAGCGCCTTCTTGGCGAGCCCCGCCACCCTGTCGAACGTGCCGCCGACCCCGACCCCGACCACCAGCGGCGGGCACGCGCCGCTCGCCTTTGCCCGAACCGTCTCGACCACGAAGCGGCGCACGCCTGCCAATCCCTCGGCGGGCTCCAGCATCGAGAGCGCGGAGGAGTTGTCCGAACCGCCGCCTTTGAGCATCACGTGCACGGTGGCTCCTCGGCCGGGCCGGGCCACCACGTCGAGGAACGCCGGCGTGTTATCGCCGGTGTTCGCGCGGTCGAACGCCGCGTCACGCACGATGCTGGCGCGCAGTCCGGCCTGGCGGAAGGCGCGGGCGACCTCCGCGTCGACCCTTGCCTGGAGGTCCCCGCCCAGGCGCTCCTCGGCGCCGAGCTCGATGAGCGCCCACACCGTGCCGGTGTCCTGGCAGAGCGGGACCCTGTCGGCCGCCGCCACCTCCGCGTTCTCGATCAGCTGACGCAAGACGCGCCGGCCGCGCCCGGAGGGCTCGCTCGCCGCTGCCGCCCGCAGCGCCGCGAGCACGTCGGGGCGCAGCGTCACGGCCGCATCGCGACAGGCGCGTCCGACCGCCTCGGCGATTGCTGCCGCGTCGGCCATCCGGCCTCAGGCCCCCGCGGGCAGGGCCGCGACCGCCTCGCGCACCGTCTCGGCCGAGGCGCGAAGCGCCGCGAGCTCCTCGGCGGTAAGCGGCAGCTCCGGGATCCCGTGCACCCCGCCTCGCCCGAGGGCGGCCGGCACGGACACGTACACGTCGTCGATGCCGTAGGGCCCGTCGGGCCGGACGCAGCTCGTCATCACCTCGCCCGTGTCACCGAGGATCGCCCCGAGCATGCGCACCACGGATGCGGCCGGCGCGTAGAAGGCGGAACCGTTCCCCAGCAGCGAGACGACCTCCGCACCGCCATGGACGGTGCGGCGCACGAGCTCGTCGACCTGCTCGGGGGGCAGCAGGCGCGTCACCGGCGTGCCGCCGGCCGTGGAGTGCGCGGGCAGCGGCACCATCGCGTCGCCGTGAGCGCCCACCACCAGCGCCTCCACGCTGTCGATCGGCGCGGCCGTCGCCTCGGCGATGAAGTACGCGAACCGCGCCGAGTCCAGTACGCCGCCCATGCCGAGCACGCGTGAGGCGGGCAGGCCCGAAGACCTCTGCGCGAGGTGCGTCATCACGTCGAGCGGGTTGGTGACGCACAGCAGCACCGCCTCCGGCGAGGCCTCCACCGCGCTCTCGACGACCGAGCGTACGACCACGCTGTTCGCCGCGAGCAGATCGTCGCGCGTCATCCCCGGCTTGCGCGACAACCCCGCGGTGATCACAACCACGTCGGAGCCGGCCGTCTCGGCGTAGTCGCTCGTGCCGGTCACCCTGGGGGCGAACCGCTCCACGGAGCGGCTGTGCATCATGTCGAGCGCCTTCCCCTGCGGCAGCCCCTCGGCTACGTCCAGGAGCACGACGTCGGCCAGTCCTTTCGTGAGCGTCAGGAACGCGGCCGTCGCGCCGACCTGCCCGGCGCCCACGACGGTGACCTTCGGAAGCGGCATGCGGCTAGAGGCCCTTCCACGTCGGAGCCGTAGGCGGCCACCCCTCGCGCTGGCGCCCCGGCTGCTGGAACCAGGAGTATCCTACCATGCGCCCTTCGGCGTTCCTCGGCCGGGCCTGCGAGCGCCGCGGCCGGCCGCGACTGGCATCAGTCGAGGTCGGCCAGCCACTCGACCTCGGCCTTGCGGCCCTGGTGATGGGCGAGCCGCTGCCGCAGGATGAGTTGCGGCTCGGGCGGCGGCGACACCGGTTCCTGGAGTCGCACGGGCGGGTGCACCTCCGTCGTCAGGACCTCGTCCGCATCCACCGCCACGGCCAGGATCTCCCCGTGCTGGACGATCGCGCTCCCTGCGAACGGCTCGCCGGAGGGGTCGAGCCCGGCGGGGTCGCAGACGACGACGAGCCCCGCGAGGGACGTGCTGTAGCCCAGCGCCAGCTCGAGGACGGCCTCGGCCTGCAGCGCGGACTCGGCCTCCGGCCGCAGCACGAGGGCGTCCGGCTCGCTCTCGCGGATTCGCGGGTACAGGGAGGGTTCGATGCAATCGTCGCCGGTGAGCTGGACCGTGCGGCCCAGCGCGGTCTCCTCCCCTCCCGGCTGCCCGCGTTCGACGGCGGCCAGCGGCACGAGGACGCTGACGCCGGGAGGGCACGCGCCCCCGCCGGAGAGGAACGCCCGCCGGGCCTCGGCGTCGTCGAGCAGCGACGGCACCCGCGGCAGGACGACGACCTCGGCGCCGAGGCCGCAGGATTCCGCCATGAGGGCGAGCAGCCTGGCGAGATCGGGGTCGCGTTCCCCCGACGGGAGCATCTGGACGACCGCGAGCCGCATACCCCGGACCCCCTTCCCGCCCCGATCGGGCACCGTCCCGCTCATCGGCAGGAGTGTCCCCTATCGGCGCGGCATCGTCACTAGCGCTTCGCGCGCCGGCGCGAGCTCGTCTTCCTGCCGCCCTTGGCACCCTCGGCGGGGGGACGGGTGGGGCACGCGGGGTCGATGCAGATCCTCCACGGGCCGCGCCGCGTCTGCACCACGATCTCGGGCGCCCCGCAGCCCGTGCACTTCTCGCCGGTCAGCTGTATCTCGCCGGACTGGGGCAGCGGGTAGGAGACCTTGCACTCCTCGTAGTTCACGCAGCGCACGAAGCGCTTGAGCGTCCTCGGGGACCGCTGTCCCACGAGACGCCCGCCCTCGCGCCCCTCCTCGGCGCACTTGGGGCATTCGCCGAGGTCGATAGGGGGCTCGACGTTGGTCGCGCAGTTCGGGTCGAGGCAGCGCACGAGCGGCGGACGCCGGAACTGCACGATCCGGACCTGCGGTGTGGCGCAGACAGGGCACGGCTCCTCCACGGGCTCGACCTTGCCCTGCGGCAGCGGGTAGGTGACCTCGCACTCCGGCCACCCGGCGCAGCCCACGAACTGACCCTTCGTCTTGGGCGAGGACTTCACGAGCAGGTCGTGACCGGACCTGGGACAGGTCCCGATCCGCGCGTCCTCCACCGCCGCGTTCTTGAGGAGCTCGCCGACCTCCCCTGCGCGCGGGAGCAGCTGCGCCATGGCCTCGTCGAGGAGCTTGCGAGAGTGCTCGACGACGTCCGTGCGGTCGGCACGGCCGTTGGCGATCGCGTCCATCTCGCTCTCGAGCTCGCTCGTCATCTCCGGGGTCGTGATGCGGTCGGCGAACGCGGAGAGCGCGTCTATCACGGTGATGCCAAGGCAGGTGGGCTCGGCAGGGTCGTTCACGATGTAGCGCCGGTCGTAGAGGCGCTGGACGATCTCGTGCCGCGTCGCCTTGGTCCCCAGCCCGCGCTTCTCCATCTCCTGGATCAGTTTGCCCTGGCTGTAACGCGCGGGCGGCTGCGTCTGCTTCTCCTCCTGAGCGGCCCCGAGGAACGCCACCGTCCCACCCTCGGCCATCGCGGGGAGCTCCTCGTCCTTCTTGGCGCCGTACGGGTAGACCGAGCGGAAGCCGGGCACGACGAGCACGTCCCCGCGCGTCACGAACGTCTCGCCGTCGACCTCGAGCGAGACCTTCGTCCCCTCGATCACCGCCGGCTCGGACAGCGTGGCCATGAACCGCCGCGCCACGAGGTTGTACAGCTTCCACCCCTCCGGCTTGAGCCTGTCGGGGTCGGCTGCGCCGGTGGGGTGCACGGGCGGGTGGTCGGTCGCCTCCTTGCCGCCGCGCGTGGCTGTGAGCTTCTCGGATGCGAGGAGCCGCGCGACATGCTCGTGGTACTGCGGCACGCCATCCAGCGTGCGCAGGATCGCGCGCAGGTCCAGGCTCTCCGGGTAGACGGTGTTGTCGACACGCGGGTAGCTGATGAGACCGTCCATGTACAGCGACTCGGCGATGCGCATCGTGCGCGCGGGCGAGAGCCCCTCGGCGGCCGCGGCGGCCTGCAGGCCGGTGGTGTTGAACGGCGCGGCCGGCCTCACCGTCCGCCGCGACCGGTCGACCGCGGCGACCGTGGCCTCCGACTCGCCGACGACGGCCTCCATGACCGCCTCGGCGTCCTGCCGGCGCTTGAACCGCTCGGTGACGTGCCCGGCGGTGAACTCCTCACCGTCGGAAGCGAAGGTGCCCTTCACCGTCCAGTACGTCTCCGGGACGAACGCCTCGCGCTCCTTCTCCCGGTCCACGATCAGCTTGAGCGTGGGCGTCTGGACGCGTCCGGCGCTGCGCGGCTGGCCCACGCCCGAGAAGCGCACCTTGGTGAGGTAGCGCGTGAGCACCGCTCCCCACACGAGGTCGATGTCCTGTCGCGCCTCGCCGGCCTGCGCCAGCCAGTCCGAGACCTCGCCGAGCTCCGAGAAGGCCCGCTCGATCTCGCCCCTCGTGATGGCCGAGAAGCGGGCGCGTTTCACGGGGACGTCCGGGTTGACCTCCCGGACCAGCCCGCGGGCGTCCGCGCCGATCAACTCACCCTCGCGGTCGTAGTCGGTTGCGATGACGACCTCGTCGGCCTTCTTCGCCAGCGTCTTGAGCGCGCGGACGATCTCCCTCTCGGCCGGCGTCTTGCCGATGGGGGCCCACGTCAGATAGGGGAGCGACGCGAGCTTCCAGGTCTTCAGGTCCACCCCGCCCTTCGTGAAGGGCTTCTTCACCGGCGAGGGCCACGGAGGCGCGGCCAGGTAGTCCGGCAACTCCGCGGGGGTCTCGCGGTCGTCGTCCCAGTGCGCGACCCACTCCCCGTCCTCGCGCTCGAGCAGCGCCGGGAAGTCCACCTTCAGGATGTGACCCTTCAGCCCGACGCTCGCCCACTCCTCGCCGTCGCGCCGGAACCTGTAGACGGGCGTGGAGTAGACCTTCTCGGCCTTGGGCTTGCCCACCGCGAGGATCTCGGCGATGCGGCGCGCGGCGATGTTCTTCTCGGAGACGACGAGTCGCATGAGGCTGAAGGCCTCCCGTGGATGGTAGGTGGACGGGCCGCCCGAAGCGGCGGGTCGGCAGTTTGGGCGAGTATATACCGCTGCGTCAATCCCGGGTCTTACCCCGACTCGCCGAGGACCCCCCGCGCCGCGCCTGCCGACGCG